>NZ_JAQZAA010000098.1:0-34210 GCF_028640875.1 Pseudomonas sp. SBT1-2
GCGGTCGATCTCGGTGCCGCGGTGATCCGCCAGCTGCTGGCCCAGACCGGCCTGGACGGCGCCCAGGTCGATGAAGTGATCATGGGCCAGGTGCTCACCGCCGGCGCCGGGCAGAACCCCGCGCGCCAGGCCGCGATCAAGGCCGGCCTGCCCCACGCCGTGCCGGCGCTGACCCTGAACAAGGTCTGCGGCTCCGGCCTCAAGGCCCTGCACCTGGGCGCCCAGGCGATCCGCTGCGGCGACGCCGAGGTGATCATCGCCGGCGGCCAGGAGAACATGAGCCTGGCCAACTACGTGTTGCCCGGCGCCCGCACCGGCCTGCGCATGGGCCATAGCCAGATCGTCGACAGCATGATCAGCGACGGCCTGTGGGACGCCTTCAACGACTACCACATGGGCATCACCGCCGAGAACCTGGTGGACAAATACGGCATCAGCCGCGAAGCCCAGGACGCCTTTGCCGCCGCCTCGCAGCAGAAGGCCGTGGCCGCCATCGAAGGCGGGCGCTTTGTCGATGAGATCACCCCGATCCTGATTCCCCAGCGCAAGGGCGACCCCGTGGCCTTCGCCACCGACGAGCAGCCGCGCGCCGGCACCACCGCCGAATCCCTGGGCAAGCTCAAACCGGCCTTCAAGAAGGACGGCACGGTCACCGCCGGCAACGCTTCGTCGCTGAACGACGGCGCCGCCGCGGTGATCCTGATGAGCGCCGCCAAGGCCAAGGCCCTGGGCCTGCCGGTGCTGGCGAAGATCGCCGCCTACGCCAACGCGGGCGTCGACCCGGCGATCATGGGCATCGGCCCGGTGTCGGCCACCCGCCGCTGCCTGGACAAGGCCGGCTGGTCCCTGGAGCAACTGGACCTGATCGAAGCCAACGAAGCCTTCGCCGCGCAGTCGCTGTCGGTGGGCAAGGAACTGGGTTGGGACGCGAGCAAGGTCAACGTCAACGGCGGCGCCATCGCCCTCGGCCACCCGATCGGCGCCTCGGGCTGCCGGGTGCTGGTGACCCTGCTGCACGAAATGCTCAAGCGCGATGCCAGGAAAGGCCTGGCCACCCTGTGCATCGGTGGCGGCCAGGGCGTGGCATTGGCCATCGAACGCTAACTTACCGCGCACCACGGCCGGCCCTCGGACCCACGACATCCGGCGGCTGGCCGGCAACACACCCGGCGCACCTCATGGTGCGCCGGGTTCATTCTGCGGCCCGTCCGACGCTGAACAGAGGCCGCTGGCAGCCGCCTATCCGTCAGCTACATTCAACTCATACGGCTGGCGAGCCCCGTTTTCCACGCCTTCCTGCCCACTGACTCACGGCTGAAACAGTCCAGGCCGGTGCGCGGTGCGTTATCTGTCGAAGCCGGAGCACAGCGCTCAAGCATGGGCAGCGCCCGGCATGCCAGCCAGCCCTTCGCCTGCTTCATCGACCCGATAACGAGGAGCGGAACATGCGCCTGACCAGATGCCTGCTCTACACCGGCTTTTACATAGTGCTGGCGGGGCTGGCCAGCCTCCAGGCCACGGCTGGCCCCTCCTTCGATGCGGACAGGAAAGGACTCGAGAAACTCTCGGCCAACGCCGGTGCCGAGCTGCACCGAGGCTTGCAGAAATTCCACGAAATGCTGATGTACCTCGAACTGAAGGACACCCTGCACGCCACCGAGGCCAAGGCAGCGGCCCTGGAACACTTCAGCGAGTCGGTCGTGCTGTTCAAGAAAGTCACTGCAAGCGCCCCCGAGCGCAAGATCCTCTACCAGCCCCGGGATGACAGTGAAAAAGAAGCCATCGCCGCCTTCCAGAACCGCTTGAAAGAGCTGGATATCGCGGAGCCCGACACCGAGAAACAGCTGGCCAACCTGGCCGTCACTGTGCTGACCAAGCATATCCATGTGCTGGAAAAGTCCAGCTTCAAGGCGACCAAGGCCGACTACAGCCCCTTGCGCAAAACCCTGCGTTCACAAGCCCTGCTGCTCGACCTGGGCATCCTGACCTCGATTGTCTGGAGCCTGTCGGCCGACCAGCCCGGCGGGAGCAGCTAGCGCCTTGCCCCGAGAGGCTGTCACTGCGATTTCGGCTTGCCCATCAGCAACAGCAACGACAAAGCGGCAAACCCCGCCCCGGCGTAGAACGTCAGCGCCGCGCCATGGGTCTGCCACAGCCAGCCGGCGATCACGCTGGCCAGCAACAGGGCGATCCCGCTCAGCAGGTTGAACACACCGAAAGCGGTGCCCTTGAGGTCGGCGGGCGTGGTGTCGGCCACCAGGGTGGCGAGGATGCCCTGGCTGAAGCCCATGTGCAGGCCCCACAGGGCGACGCCGAGCAGCACCATCGGCACCGATTCGGCATAGGCCAGCACCAGGTCGGCGAGGATCAGCAACAGCAGGCCGACGCTGAGCAAGGCACTGCGGTTGATGTGGTCCGACCATTTGCCGACCGGATAGGCCGAGACCATGTAGAACCCGGCCATGACCACCATCACCAGTGGCACCCAGGCGGCGGCGAAGCCCAGTTGCTGGGCCCGCAGCACCAGGAACGCCTCGCTGAAGCGGGCCAGGGTGAAGGCCGCGCCGATGGCCACCACCCACCAGTAATACTGGGAAAACCGCCGCAGCGAGGCCAGGCGCAATGGCGAGTGGAAGTGCCGGGTACCGGGGGCGTGCTCGGGTTCGCGGATGGCGAAGATCAGCAGCGCCACCGCCAGCGCCGCAGGGATCACCGCCAGCCACAGGACCTGGGCGATATCGTTGGCCAGCCACAGCATCAGGCCGATGGCCAGGATCGGCCCGACGAACGCCCCCACGGTGTCCAGCGACTGGCGCAGGCCAAAACAGGCGCCGCGAATTTCCGCCGGGGCCACGTCCGCCACCAGGGCATCCCGCGGCGCGCCGCGAATGCCCTTGCCGATACGGTCGAGCAGGCGCGCGCTGAACACCAGTTCCGCCGAAGCCGCCAGGGGGAACAGCGGCTTGGTCAGCGCCGCCAGGCCGTAACCCAGCAACAGCAGTTCCTTGCGCCGACCGATGAAATCGCTGAGGGCCCCGGAAAAGACTTTCACGATCAGCGCCGTGGCTTGCGCCACGCCCTCGATGATGCCGACCACCAGCATGCTGATCCCCAGGGTACCGACCATGTACAGCGGCAACAGGCTGTGCACCAGCTCGGACGACACGTCCATGAACAGGCTGACGACCCCCAGCGCCCAGACCGTGCGCGGAATGCCGCGGCTCAAATGCTTCCCGGATTCGCTCGTTACAGGTCCCGCCATGACAGACATCCCCCAGGGTTTACCAAGAATCCGGTTGCTCCAAGCCTAGGCCGACAACGGCGGCAATGCCTGTCATGGCTCCCGTTGCAATCGACGCTCGAGGGCCGCGGCCAGGGCCGACGCCTCCTGTTTCAAGGAGGCGCAGAAGGCCTCGACGAAAATCGACGACGGTCGGTAATCCGGGCGGATCAGCATCACCCGGTACGGCACCGACAACTGCAGCGGCCGGATCGCCAGGCCCCTGCCCGCCTCCTCCATGGCGCTCAGCGGGTTGATGATCGCCACCCCCAGTTGCTGGCGGACCATGGCGCAAACCGAGGCGGCGTTGGTGGTTTCGATCACCACCCGGCGGTCGACGCCGGCCTGGCGAAAGTGCTCGTCGAGGGTCTGACGATAGATGTCCAGGCCTGACAGGTTGATGAAATCCACCCCGCGAAAGTCTTCGCTGTGCAGCAGCGGCTTGGCCAGCAACGGATGCCCTTCCGGCAGGATGCACACCATGTCGGCGCAGAACAGCAGCTCGCCCTGGGTGCCCCGCGGCAGGTGCTCGCTTTCGGTCAGGCCCAGGTCGTGGCGCTGGGCGCTGAGGGACTCTTCGAGCAAGGGCGACTCCTGGGCGGTGATGCTCAGGCCGATGCCGGCGTGGCGCTGCTGGAAGTGCTTGCACACCCGCGGCAGCAGGGTCTGGGAGAACAGCGGCAGGCAGGTCAGGCTCAACTGGCCGTGCTCGAAGCGGCGGATCGACTGCGCCACGCTGTTGATCCGTTCCAGGCCGACATAGGCCCGTTCCACCTCCTCCAGCAACAGCATGGCCTGGGCGGTCGGCAGCAGGCGGCCGCCCTCGCGGTCGAACAGGCTCAGCCCGGACAGGCTCTCCAGCCGCGCCAGTTCGCGGCTGACCGTGGGTTGCGAGGTGAACAGCAGGCGCGCCGCGCCAGTGACGCTGCCGGCCTGCATGATGGCGCGGAACACCTCGATATGGCGCAGGGAAATGTCCACCGCTTGCTCCTTGGTTTGAGAGGTTGATTCATTCAACCCATATCAAAACTGAATCGATATACAAAGAATAGATATTTTATTGAATACACCACCCTCGGCATCATGCAGGCCTCTTTCCTCGCCACAGACGATTGCCATGGCCATTCCCTTTTCCCCCGAGCAACTGACCGCCGCCGCCCGCCAGTACGGCACCCCGTTGTGGTGCTACGACGCGCGGACCATCAAGGTGCGCATCCAGCAACTGAAGGCCTTCGACGTGGTGCGTTACGCGCAGAAAGCCTGCTCCAACCTGCAGGTGCTGCGCCTGATCCGCGAGGCCGGGGTGCGGGTGGACGCGGTGTCCCTGGGGGAAATCGAGCGGGCGCTGCTGGCCGGGTTCAGCCCGGAAGGCGACCCGGCCGGCATCGTCTTCACCTGCGACCTGTTCGACACCGCCACCCTGCAACGGGTGGTGGAGCTGAACATCGAGGTCAATGCCGGTTCCATCGACATGCTGCGCCAGCTCGGCGAGAAATCCCCGGGCCACCGCGTGTGGCTGCGGATCAACCCGGGCTTCGGCCACGGCCACAGCCGCAAGACCAACACCGGCGGCGAAAACAGCAAGCACGGCATCTGGCACGAACAGGTCGACCAAGCCCTCGCGGTGATCCGCCAGTACGGCCTGAAACTGGTGGGCCTGCACATGCACATCGGTTCCGGCGTGGACTACGGGCATCTGGAGCAGGTCGGCGCGGCCATGGTGGCGACGGTCAAGTCCCTGGACCACGACATCGAGGCCTTCTCCATCGGCGGCGGCCTGTCCACTCCGTACCGCGCCGGCGACGAGCCGGTGGACGTGCGCCGCTATGCCAACGCCTGGCGCCAGGCCCGCGAGGAAATCGAAGCCTGGCTTGGCCACGGCGTGCGCATGGAAATCGAACCCGGGCGTTTCCTGGTGGCCGAGGCCGGCTGCCTGGTCAGCGAAGTGCGGGTGGTGAAAGACGCCGGCAATCATCACTTCGTGCTGGCCGACACCGGCTTCAACGACCTGATGCGCCCGGCCATGTACGGCGCCTATCACGCCATGAGCCTGATCGACGCCAATGGCCAGTCGGTCCAGCGCGAACTGCGGCCCACCGTGGTCGGCGGCCCGCTGTGCGAGTCCGGCGATATTTTCACCCAGGACGACGAAAGCCTGACCCCGCAGTTGCTGCCCCAGGCCCGGGTCGGTGACCTGCTGGTGATCCACGACACCGGCGCCTACGGCGCCAGCATGTCCTCCAACTACAACAGCCGGCCGCTGCTGCCGGAGGTGCTGTTCGAGGACGGCCAGGTAAAACTGATCCGCCGCCGCCAGCCGCTGGCGGATCTGCTGGAACTGGAAATGGGGTTGTAAGTCCGCTTTTTTTGCGGCGACACCACTGACGCTATCGCGGGCAAGCTCCGCTCCTACAGAAGCTCACGGTCTTCTTCTGTAGGAGCGAGGCTTGCCCGCGATGCCTTTCAGCTGTCCTGAGGCGTCATGTACAGGCTGAAATTCTCGATGTAGTCGGTGAGGTTCTCTTCCATCATCAGGCGGAATTCCTCGACGAAATAATCCACCGCCTGCTGCTTGGCCGCCGCCAGTTCTTCGGCGTTACGGCAACCGCAGGCGCTGACCCAGGCGGCAAACCGCGAGTTGGCGTACATCAGCGAGGCACTGGCCTTGCCGCGGCTGCTGTCGCTGATATGGGTGTTCGCCAGTTCGATGATGGCATCGGCGCGGTTGTAGAAGTCCTGATCCGGTTCGTTGGCCAAGGGGCGTTCCTCTTGAGTAATAGGCGGTGAGTAGTAGGCATAAAGAAAGCCGGCGAGTATAAGAGCCTCGCGCTCAACCATCGACGGCTTTTGCTGCCTCGCGCCCTGCCGTATTCAGTCCGGCCAGTGCCGCTCCAGCACCTGCGCCACCTGCGGATGGCGGTCGATGCGCTCCAGCAGATCGCAACACTCGGGGCGTTCGCGCCGCAGATGCTCGCGCGTGCCGCACCAGCGCGACACCACCGCCGCCTGGACATCCAGGGCCGCCAGGGGTGAACCGCTGGCGTACAGCTGTGTGGCGAACTGATCGGCGAACACCTCCCAGTTGCGGTGCAGGCGCTCCCGGGCCGCATCCCGCACCCGTTCCTTCAGCGCGTCATCGGCGCCCTGCAGCCAGCGCTCCGGGTAATCGATCACGCTGATCGCCGAGTAACAATTGACGGCGATAAACACCAGGCCGCGAATCGCCTGCGCCCGGGCGCTCTCATCCTCGGGCAGCAGCGCCGAGCGCGGATAACGCAAGCCCAGCTCGATCAGGATCGCCGCGCTCTCGGTGAGGACACTTCCGTCCGGCAGTTGCAGGGTCGGGACCTGTTTCAGCGGGTTGAGCCGCGCCAGCTCGTCGGCCCCGGGCGACGGCGCCCAGGACGAGGCTTCGACGATGCGGTACGGCTCCTGGCAACACTCCAGGGCGATCTCGACGATGGCCGAGCCGGAGCCTTGTGTCCCATAAAGTTGATACATGACCATCCCCTCGCTTGACTGGGCCTTACATCTGACGGGTTGCTTGCGCGGGTTGTTCACTCCAGTGCCGGAAGTCCGCGAGACGGTAGTCCGGATGCTGATTGATAGCCTCGGCCGGCACGCGCAGCACGCTTCCACGGTAGCTCAAAAGGTAAAGGCTCAGCGGCTCGGGAACCCGCATGCATCGCACCAGGAAATGGATCAAGCGGTTAAGCAGCCCGAAGCGCTCGATCTCCAGCCGCATCCCGGCCTTGACCTGCAAGAACTTGCCGCAAGCGGAGAACCGGGTCTGGTGAGGGACAAGCTCAATGATGCAGGGGGAGAACCTCGACGCGCAGCCCCCCGTGGGTGCTCGCCGAACAGTCGATACGCACCGGCAAAAATGCCTCGATCACCCGGATATTGCTTTGCAGGTGCTCGCTCATGCGTGGGGTGGTGAAGCTCCCGCCGCCGGCCAGGGCCATGGGCAGCAGCAGTTGATCGGCCAGGTGCTCGGCCACCGCTGCGCCGGAGTCCAGCCAGTCGCGGGCCTGGTCGATGGCCCGATCGGCCACGCTTTCGGCCCGCAGGCTGCTCTGGCCAAACCCGCTGAACAGCTCGGTCAGGTGTTCGCAGACGAACTCCAGCAACAGCACGTTGCCCGGGCCGCATTGCTCATCCAGCCGCACCGGGCTCAGGTGTTCCCGAGGCAGCTCCAGGCGAGTACCAACCCGGCGCAATTCGCGTTCCGCCACATGTTCCGGCAGGCCGGCACTCAAGGCCCAGGCCCGACGCCCGAGCAGTTCGCCCCGCTGTTCCAGGTACAGGGGTTGCAGGGTCGAGGGCTGGATAAAGGCCTCCAGCTCGCCACCGCCGGCGGGAACGAAGCCATGGCGCAACAGCTGCAACTCCACCTGCCCGCCCATGCGCCGCAGTTGCGGCAGCCAGGCCTGCTGGAGGAAATCCACCGGCGGCGCCAGCGGGTTGTGGGTGCCGCCGCTGATGCTCACGCGGCTCGGCGCCGGGGCCTGCAACAGGGCTGGCAGCAGGGTCTGCAACACCAGGGTGCAGCTGCCGGCGGTGCCGATGGCGAAGCGGTAGTCGCCGCCGCGAATCGGCCCCGGCTCGAAGGTCAGCGCCCGGGAGCCCAGCTCGGCGCCCGAGACCCTGGCCGCGCAGACCTGCGCCGCCGCCAGCACCGCGGTCAGGTGTTGGCGCAGCAGCCCCGGGCGAGCGCGCCGGGCCCGTATGTTGTGGATACGCAGGGTCTTGCCGGTGAGCATCGACAGGCTCAGGGCACTGCGCAGGACCTGGCCGCCGCCGATGGCGCCGTCCAGTTCGATGACATCCTGTTTCATTACATTCCTCAGGCATAACGCCGGACGCTGTCTCGCAAGTAGGCGTCCAGCAAAGCATTGTCTTGATGGGTGCGCGCCAGCTTGGGCACCGGGCGTTCCAGTTCGGCGGCGATAAAGGCGTGCAACGCCGGGCGCCTGGGCCCGTAAGCGGCCTCGTCGGCGCTGCGCTTCAAGGCCAGCAACTCATCCACCTCGTCCAGCAGTGGCCGATGGTCGACGGTGCTCAGCAGGTCGGCGAAGGTCATCGGCGGGCGGCCGCGCCCCTGATCGATCCAGCGCACCGCCAGCAACGGCCGGAGCACGTAGAAGTACTTCTTGAACCGCACGCTGTCGCCTTGCAGGTAACCGCGAAAGTTCTTCCTGGCCATCGACAGGTAGTGATGACGGGCCGCCGGCGGGCTGTAGAAGGCCTCCGCCAGCTCGCGCAGGCGCGCGGTTGCCGCCGGCTCGCTGCGATACACCAGGGGCGAATCCAGCCACTCCAGCAGGGTCGGGTTGGACTTGCGCAGCAACCCCAAGGTCTTGCGCAGTTCCCAGCCGCTGATGTCCAGTTCGTCGTCCAGCGGCCGCTCGATCACGTCCCGCCCGGCGTCCACCTGGATGAACCACTCGGGCTTTTCCACATAGACAAAACGCACATCGTAATCACTGTCGGTGGAGGCAAAGCCCCAGGCCCGACTGCCCGATTCGCAGGCATACAGCACCCGCACATTGCGCTCGCGCTCGATCCGCGCCAGCTCATCCAGTACCCGTTCGCGCATGGCGCTGCTCAGCGGGTGACGTTCATGAAGTTCCATGGTTCCTTGTCCTGTTCAATCGACGATCGCCAGCCGCTTCTCGCGCTGGCCTGATCGCCCTCTTCGTTCACAACAGGCGCTTGAGCGATCCCCGAGGCACGTCGCCGGCCTCCTCCATCGCCTGTAACCGCTGCGCCAGTGCTTCTCGCAGCGGCTTGGGGGTTACCGGGTCGAACATCGCGTAGCGGCTATCGCACCAGCGGGCCAGGGCCTCGCGCCAATAAGCGGCTTCGCTGCCCGCCTGGTCCAGGCGATGCAGCAGGTATTGCAACTGGCGCCAGCCTGGCTTGAGCCCCAGCAAGGCCCAGCGCCGCGCCTTGGGCAGGTCATGCCAATGCTGGTCCAGACGCTGCTCCAGAGCCTCCTCGAACGCCGCCCAGGGCTGCTCGCGCAGCAGGCCGAGGGCGCAGTCGAAGACCTTGTCCGACGGATCGTCCAGGGCCGCCAGCTGCTGGGCCAGGCCACGCTCGCCGAGGGTTCGCAGGGCCAGCAGGCGCACGGTCAGCGCCTTGGAGGCGAGGGCCTGGTGCAGCATGGCGTCGGCCCGTGGCTCCTGCAGCTCCCTGGCCAGCCCCAGCAGGCCCAGCCACTGGCGCTTGTTGCCCGGAGCCGGCTGCTGCAACCGGGCCAGCAGCACTTGCTGCGGGTCCAGCCCATGGCGTGGCGCGGCCCAATGGGCCAGGCAACGCAAGGCCCCCGAAGGGTCGAGCAGGGCCTGCGCCAGGTACCCGCGACAATCGGCCAAGCGTGACAACAGCAGCCGCAAGGCCTTGACCCGCACACTGGCGCCACAGCTGCGCATCACCTCTTCCAGCAAAGGCAGCGCCTGCTCGTCGGGCAGTTCGGCGCAGGCATCCACCGCCATCTGCCGCACGCTGACCTCGGCGTGGCGCAACGCCATGGCCAGCAGCGCCGGCCGGTCCTCGACGCCCTTGAGCAACAGCTCGAAGACAAAGCGCGCGGCCTTGCCCCGGCAATCGCCAAAGGCCCCTTGCACTTCGTCGCGCACCTGGGCCAGTTGCAATACCGCAGTGGCCCGCTCCAGGGTCGCGCCGTGGTCGGCCCGCTGCTTGCTGGCAAGGGCCAGCAACGGTGCCAGGGTCTGCAACAGCAGCCCGGCGTGCTCCGGCGCCCAATACGCCTCGACTGCCGCGGCCGCTTCCTGGCGAACCTGGGGCACCCAATCGTTGAGGCGTTCCAGCAGCGCCGCCAAGGCCTCGGCCGATGGCCGCGCGGACAATCCGCGCACCGCCGCCTGGCGCACGAACCCGTTGCCGAAGCGGCTCAGTTCCAGCCAGGCGCTGTGCCTGTCCAGGGTGTCCATCACCTCCCGCACGCGGCGGGCTTCGTAGTCGCTCATCTGGTCATGCCAGCTGGACGGCACCTGTACCACTGCTTCCCTGTCGTGCATTTCTCTACCCCTTGACGCACACCACCTGACGCAGGGTGTGCAGCACTTCCACCAGCTCGCGCTGGGCGTGCATGACTTGGTCGATGTCCTTGTAGGCCATCGGGATTTCATCGATCACCGCGGTGTCCTTGCGGCACTCCACATGGGCGGTGGCGCGGATCTGGTCGGCCAGGGTGAAGGTGTTCTTGGCCTTGGTGCGGCTCATGGTGCGCCCGGCACCGTGGCTGCAGGAGCAGAACGCCTCCTCGTTGCCCAGCCCGCGAACGATGAAGCTCTTGGCGCCCATCGATCCGGGGATGATCCCCAGCTCGCCCTTCTGCGCCGACACCGCGCCCTTGCGGGTCACCAGCACCTCTTCACCGAAGTGGCGCTCCTTCTGCACGTAGTTGTGGTGGCAGTTCACCGCCTCCAGCGCCACCTCGAAAGGCTTGCGGATCACCTGGCGGGTGGCCTGGATCACCAACTGCATCATCAATTCACGGTTATGCCGGGCAAAGTCCTGGGCCCAGGCCACGGCCTCGACGTAATCGTCGAAGTGCCGGCTGCCTTCCTCGAAGTAGGCCAGATCGCGGTCCGGCAGGTTGGCGATGTGCTGGCGCATGTCCGCCTGGGCCAGGTGGATGAACAGGTTGCCGATGGCGTTACCCACGCCACGGGAACCGCTGTGGAGCATGAACCAGACCCGGTTGGCTTCATCCAGGCAGACCTCGATGAAGTGGTTGCCGCCGCCGAGGGTACCCAGGTGCTGGCGGTTGTTGCTGTTGGCCAGCGCCGGGTACTTGTCGGTGATCGCCTTGAAGCGTGGCTGCAAGGCCGCCCAGGCGTGGTCGGCCTGGCGCGGCACGTCGCCCCATGCGCCCTTGTCGCGACCGCTGCGCGGCGAAGTACGACCGTGGGGCACCGCCTGCTCGATGGCGCTGCGCAAACCGTGCAGGTTATCCGGCAGGTCGGCAGCGGTCAGCGAAGTACGGGCGGCGATCATGCCGCAGCCGATATCCACCCCGACCGCCGCCGGGATGATCGCACCCACGGTGGGGATCACGCTGCCAATGGTCGAGCCCTTGCCCAGGTGCACATCCGGCATTACCGCCAGGTGCTTGAAGATGAACGGCATCTTCGCGGTGTTCATCAGCTGCTGGCGGGCTTCGTTTTCCACCGGCACGCCCTCGGTCCACATCTTGATCGGCTTGCCGTTGGCGACTTCCAGCAGTTGGTAGGTCTTGTGTTCCATGTTCCTGACTCTTTTTTCTGTGGTCGAAAATCCGACCTTGTTCGGTGGCCGGTGGTCCGGCATAAACGGCGACCAGTAAAGGTGAAACATGCAGCGCGCTCTGCCACTGAGCTAGCCCCTTGCGGTTGGCGGGAATCGAACCCGCGACCACGCTGTCCTGTAGTTCCACCGGCATTCGCCGGGTCAATCGGTGCAGGCCGGGCCTGCGGACAGCGACAAGAGAACAGGCACATCGCTCTACCGACTGAGCTACAGCCTTGCGGCTGGCGGGACTCGAACCCGCGACACCTTGTAGTACCTGTGGCATTCGCTGCCATCCCGCTCGGGCGGGAGAAAAACCTGCGACGACAAGGGTCGATGAAACCGTGCACTCGTGTTCTGACCGTTGAACTACGGCGCCTTTCCAGGCACCGGCGGGACTCGAACCCGCATCACGAATCTGGGATGTAGTTCCATCAGCATTCGTCGCTGAAACTGCAAAAAAGGTGGCACGACAAAAGAAGTGACTGATAGCCGGAATCGAACCGGCATAACCATGATGTACAGCCACTGGCATTCGTGCCTTCACAGGCCCTGACTAAATCTGCTGGGACATCTTTGGATGTAGTCACAGCGGCATTCCGGGCCAATGAACAAAAAATCTTCGGCGTGCGCCGGGTGAGCGGCGCACGGTTTATCTCATGTCTTGCCGATCAGGGCGCCATCGCCTCGATCGCCTCGACCCAGTGCTGCGCACCGTAGTTGCCCGCGGTGAACTGCTGGATCACATCGAACACCGCGTCACTGAAGCCGCCGACGTTGAGGATGTCCTCGCGGTCCGGCGCCTGGGTGGTGGCCCCGGGCTGCATATCGATGCACACCAGCCGCGCCTGCGGGTTGATGGCCTTGATCCGCTCCCACTGGCGCAGGGTTTCAGTCGCTCCATGGCGCCGCGCATCGATCCACGACTCGTTGTCCGAGACCAGGATCAGGGTGTCCACCTTGCACTTGGCGTTGGCCAGTTGTGCCAGGGGCGCCGAGCAGTTGGTCCCGCCACCGCCGATGGCCGCCAGTTTCTGCGCATTGCTCATCACGCTGTCCCGCGGGTTGAGGCGAATATCCACCACCCCGACCTCGAACGGCATGACCCGCGCCGCCGGCTGCTTGCGCAACACCGCTGCCGCCACCAGCGCCGCCACATCGATGCAGCGCACCGCCGTGGTGGCGCCCTGGCGATAACCGGTGACCGGGCTGTGCATCGACCCCGAGACATCCGGGCACACCACCACCGCGCCTTGCAGCGCCGGCACGTTGGCCAGCGACAGCTCCAGGGCATCCTGCAACGCCTCGCGCACCGGCTGCGGCACCTCGTCCCCGGCCATGCGGTAGGCCGCCAGCAATTGGTACGGGTAGACCCGGGCCTTGGCCACTTCGGCGGCATCCGCCAGCCGCGCCGCCACATACTCGGTGCAACCCGGCACCTGGAACGCGCCATGGCGGGCCAGGGTATTGAGGTTCATGCGCAGCCCCTGCCAGCCCATATTGTGCGCCTGTTCGGCCCATTGCTCGCGGCTCAGGGTTTCGTTGCCGAGCAACTGGAACGGCACCTGCGGCACCGCCGTGGTCGCACCGCTGCGAAACGCCAGCAAGGCGCGGGTCAGCTCAGGCAGCGCCTGCGCATCCACCGGCTTGCCGATCAACCAGGCGAAGAAGGCTGCGCGCCAGGCCTCGCTTGGCTTGGGGTGAACCATCTTGACCACGTCCGCCAGCGACGGCTGGTTACCCACCGAGGCCTGCAACAGCTGGCGTTCGCTGGCGCTGTTCAACCAGTTCTGCACCAGGCGCTTGGGCTGCGACCCCAGGGATCTGCGCCCGGTCGCCCCACTGCGCAGGATCTGCACGAAGTTGCGCAGCATCTTGCCGTTGTCCACCACCTGGGCAAACAGCTCCGGCACCAGGGCCGAGCGTTGCGCGGTCAACGCCGCCAGCAGCAAGGCCGGCATGTCTTTCATATGACCCTGCTGCCGAGCGTAACGCGCGGCCTGGGCGACGAAACGGCTGTCGACTTCGCTCACCAGCTGCAGCACCGCTTCCAGCTGACCTTCAGGCGAGGTGTAGAAGGTCGAGTTCAGGCAACCGGTCACCGCCAGTTGGGCCAGGCGGTGCTTGGCGTTGTAGGCATAGGCCGGGGCCTGGGCGGCGTTCAGGGTGTTGCTCGCCGGTGCTTTTGCCTGTTGGGTGTTGAACAGCTGGAAGTTGGCCATCTTGGCGTCTCGCTCTGTTGTCTTGTTCGTTGCCAGAGAGATTGCAGCCGCTGTGCCAGTTTTATTTTTTCCTGCGAATATTTTTTTAACTTATTGATTTATAACGGTTTTATTTTTAAATCATTTTTCCTCTGCAAATCTTCGAGACAAAGCTGTCGATAATTTTATATCTTTGTTTATCGCTTTTTATCTTCAGGTATAAACATGTCGGGCAAGCCCACGGTCGCCATAGGTTTTGTCGGTTCCACCCTCGATCGCGTCGGCAAGGGCGCCAACCGCTGGAGCCACTGGCGCCCCAGTGTCGGCCTGTGCCAGCAGCAGGACGTGCTGATCAATCGCCTGGAGCTGATCCATGGTGTCGACGCCCGGGACGTCAGCCTGGCCGAGCGGGTGGCCAACGACATTCGCCAGGTGTCGCCCGAAACCGAGGTGCGCCTGCACCCCATGGGCCTGAAGAACCCCTGGGATTTCGAAGAGGTGTACGGCGCCCTGCACGACTTCACCAGCGCCTACCCGTTCGACACCGAGCGCGAGGACTACCTGGTGCACATCACCACCGGGACCCACGTGGCGCAGATCTGCTGGTTCCTGCTGACCGAGGCGCGCTACCTGCCGGCGCGGCTGATCCAGACCTCCCCGGCGCGGCGCCGCGACCCGGAGCAGCACGCCACCGGCACCCATGCCCTGATCGACCTCGACCTGTCGCGCTACGACCGCATCGCCTCGCGCTTCGCCGGCAAGCGCCTGGAGGGCCTGGCCTTCCTCAAGTCCGGGATCGCCACCCGCAACGCCGCGTTCAACCGCTCCATCGAACAGATCGAACGTGTCGCTGTGCGCTCCAGGGCGCCGATGCTGCTGATCGGCCCCACCGGTGCCGGCAAGTCGTTCCTGGCCCGGCGCATCTATGAGCTCAAGCGCGGCCGGCATCAGGTCCAGGGACGTTTTGTCGAGGTCAACTGCGCCACCCTGCGCGGCGACGGCGCCATGTCGGCGCTGTTCGGGCATATCAAAGGCGCCTTCACCGGCGCCCAGAACGCCCGCGACGGCCTGCTGCGGGCGGCGGATGGCGGCATGCTGTTTCTCGACGAGATTGGCGAGCTGGGGCTCGACGAACAGGCGATGCTGCTCAAGGCCATCGAGGAAAAACGCTTCTTCCCCATGGGCTCGGACAAGGAAGTGGACAGCGACTTCCTGATCATCGCCGGTACCCACCGCGACCTGCGCGGCCGGGTCGCCCAGGGCCTGTTCCGCGAGGACCTGTATGCGCGGATCAACCTCTGGACCTTCAACCTGCCGGGGCTGGCCGGGCGGCGCGAGGACATCGAGCCGAACATCGATTTCGAACTGGAACGCCACGCCCGGGAACAAGGGCGCCTGGTGCGCTTCAACCTCGAGGCGCGGCGGCGCTACCTGGCGTTTGCCAGCTCCAGCGAGGCGGCGTGGCTGGGCAACTTCCGCGAGCTGTCGGCGTCCATCACCCGCATGGCTACCCTGGCCGACAGCGGGCGCATCGACGAAGCCCAGGCCGAGGAAGAAATCGAGCGGCTACGTTATGCCTGGGGCTTGAGCCAGGCGCAGGATCCGTTGGCCACCCTGCTGGGCGACACAGCCGAACTCGACCTGTTCGACCGCTTGCAATTGCAGGCAGTGCTTGAGGTCTGCCGCCAGGCCGACAGCCTGTCCGATGCCGGACGCAAGCTGTTTGGCGTGTCCCGCCAGACCAAGGCCCAGCCCAATGACGCCGACCGCCTGCGCAAGTACCTGGCGCGCTTCGGCCTGGAGTGGAAGCAGATGGTTGCACCAGCGGACTAAGAAGGGTTGCCTGCGAGCGCTGCGCGCTTGATCGCAGCCTGCGGCAGCGGCTACACAAGCCCACGGCCCCGCCCGCCAACGGCACAGATCGCTTCCCCGGTAGCCGCTGGCGAAGCCTGCGATCAAGCGCGCAGCGCTCGCAAAAGCGCCCCCCACACTTGACCGGCCCTCAGCCACCCGGCACCGCGAACACCGCGTTGGCCCTGGCCACCACCCGCTCGCCAACCTGCAGGGTGACGGTGGCAAAGGCCATCTGCCGGCCGCGCTTGGAGTGCTCCAGGCGCACGTCGATCCACTCGCCGACCTGCACCGCACCGAGGTAGTCCAGGTGCATGCTGGCGGTGATCAGCGGCAGCGGTGGGTCACTGGCAAAGGCCATGGCGTAGCCCATGCCGATATCGGCCAGGGTGGCGAGGATGCCGCCGTGCACGCTGCCACGCCCGTTGGCGTGACAGCTGTCGGCGCGCAGGCCGATCTCCAGTTGCAGGCCACTGCCACGGCAATACACCGGGCCGATCAGCTCCAGCAACGGGCTGCTGCGGGACAAGGGGGCATAACCTTCGGGTAACTCGGGCGTGCTCATGGCGGGTCTCCGTTGCCGATGGTGATGACCGGGGTGCGGGTCATCGGTCCCCGAGGTGTACCCCGAAGCAGCACCCGCGCCCAGCCGTATCCATCCGGCAAATCCCTGGCGATAAGCCGCGGCGACACCACATCCTCGCCCCTCATGAGGCAATCGACGATAAGATACGCAGCCGTCCCGCCAGCCCCGGGCACGATCATTTATTTCAAGGAGCGACCATGCACCCTCAGGACGACACCCCCACCCCGCTGCGCAGCCTCGCTGTGCTGCTGCTCAGCACCCTGCTGGCCGCCTGTTCCCCCAGCGATCGTTCGTCCTCGGTGGCGGTCGTCGGCGCCCAGGGCAAGGCCGGCGCGCAACTGGCCTACGAACATGAGCTGAGCCTGTCGCTGCCCTCGGCGCAGATCGCGCCGCGCCTGGCCGCCACCCGCGAAGCCTGCGAAAACGCCAAGTTCGGCGCCTGCAATATCCTGCGCCTGCAACAAGGCCAGTATCACGCCCAGGTGATCCTGCGCATCGTGCCCGACGGCGTCGAACCGATAGTCGCGCTGGCCGCCCAGGGCGCCGAAATCGGCGAACGCATCACCAGCGCCGAAGACCTGGCCGACGCCGTGGCCGACGTGCAGCGCCAGCAGGAGCGGCTCAAGGCCCAGCAGCAACGCCTCGACCAGCTGGCGGTGCGCAAGGACATCACCGTCAGCGACCTGATCGCCCTGAGCAAGGAACAGGCGAGCATCGAGAACGACCTGCAAGCCCTGGCCCAGGCCGCCGCCGGGCACCAGCGGCGGCTCGACACCAACCGCCTGACCCTGGACTTCGTGCCCACCGACAGCAGCCAGCGCGGCTCGACCCTGCAACAGGCCTTCGACAACCTGCTGGACAACCTCGCCTACGGCACCGCCGAAGCCCTGGAGAAAGGCAGCTACGTGCTGCCGTTCCTGATCCTGGCCTTCCCGCTGGTGATGATCTGGGTCTGGCTGTGGCGCCGGTTCGTACGCCGTCGTTGAGTCGCAGCACTCTGCAAAACCCGAGAAGCCCGGCCTGATGTGCCGGGCTTTTTCATGGGCACGATGAGCCTCGCCTCATTAGCATCCGCTGCCCACCTCCAGGCCACGCCGAACAAGGCCTGGCAAGCACTGACGAAGAAAACTGCACGAACGTACCTGAAACTGGCACGTTTTTCCCATGCACCTGCTGCTTGCGAATCGACCCACCAGAAGAGCCGCATCGACGGTGCCTACCCGCACCAATAGCAATCATCGGACGCTATCCGCGTCCCTATAAAGTGCAGACGGCGAGCCAAAAGCTCGTTGAGCTGAGACTGGCGATAAGGAAGTCTCATGTGCGATGTGCAGTCATGTTCACCGGCGTTTTCCGCTATTGGCTCCACCGTTTCGCCCCTGGCTCCGCCTCGTCCGGCAGCCCTGCCCGGACCGGCCCTCGCGCCCTGCGCGTCATCAGCGGTCGACCTTGCGCACGCTACCCGGCACTGCCTGGGCCAGCGTCTGGTAATGCCCCCCACTCCAGTCGACAGGACAACTTCCAGGCTGGCGATCGCGACCGTTTTAACGCCGACCCTGTCCCGCTACCGATATCCAAGCCAGTCTTCCCGGGTACTGTCCACTGTATCCCGACACACGCATTCGCCCCCTGCCCGGTCTCGCCACTGTTCAAGTAGCGTCGACGGAAGAAGCCTCGACAAGATCGGTCGTCGACTGTTTCTAAACCACTAAGCAGCCACTTTACTTTGCACTCGGTGACATTTCACCGAGCGAAAGTCGTGTTCCCATCGTTGCGTATTCGACAATAAACAAACGCTCCAAGGCACGTTAAAAGTGGACGGTCAAAGCATTGTCAGACAATAAGGCAATTCAACATCAACGCATCGGTCATTTGATAATGAGCAGAGCACTATTTACAGATACTCAATGTACGTACCGGTTAATTATTTATACCTCAACAGGCTAATAAAACGTCCGCCACCGCCCAGTTCCAGGGCGGGCTGGCGAGCGCGCCATAGAGACTCAAGATGCCCACGAAGCGGGCCACTAAAGGCTGCAGAAGCGCTACACAGAGCCCAGAGAACAACAAGATCAAGGACCTCCAGACAATGACCAACTAGTCACTGTTTATTTGCACCAAATCAATTCGCCAGACACTTTTTAGTGCGTTGGCCACGGCATTGATCATCCCTGTTTCCGGCTGAAAATCGGATAACCCAGGGCAGGCAGGCTCGCCCCCATAAAATATTAAAGGTCAACTTTTCGAAGTGCCGAATCTATGTTGTCGCGCCCGTTTTTCTCACAAATTTATATAAATGCGACATGCACTACGGGCCGTCGCCAATTGCATAACAAGCGACACAATCTGGCATAGCGGTTGCTATATGTAACGAGTACGAGACAGGTGCACTACAAACACCGACTCATCCCATAACAATGTTCCAGGGAGTGGTAATGAACAATCTAAGCCGAAGGCGTTAAGCCACTCGTTTGTACAAGGCCGTTCAACTGGATAGCTCAACTATCGGCTTTTGCTCACCCTTGAAAAAGTTAAACCCGACTTTCGAACATTCCAGCCAATGTTCGAACGGTGCCTTATTGCCCTTCATCCGACCGAGGGAGCTTTAATGAACGATGCGGTAAAGAACAGAACCCTGCCGAGGCCCTTGGGCGATGAAGCCGTCGTCCAGGTTGCGCGGGGCCGTCCTTATAAGGGCAATGCATCGAAACCCGGAGGCCTGAGCAAGCGTCAGGTGCTGTTGCTGGTGACGGTCTCGGCCCTGCTCCATGGTGGCGCCTGGTGGTTCTTCCAGCAGACCCGCGCCGCGCCGCTGGAAACGCCCCCAGAAATCCCGGAAATGACCGTCGAGCTGAGCAGCCCGACCCCGCCCGCGCCGCCCACCCCGGAACCCCCGCCGCCTCCGCCGCCGCCCGAACCCGAGCAACCGGTGGAAGACGAAGACGCACTCAAGCCGCCGCCCAAGCCGGTGGAGAAGCCCAAGCCCATCGAAAAGCCCAAACCGGTCGAAAAACCCAAGCCGGTGAAAAAGCCCGAACCACCGAAAACGCCGGCGCCACCCGCCCCCGCGCCACCGGCCGCGCCCGCAGCGCCCAGCCAGCCGGCCGCCGCTCCGGCGCCTGCCGCGGCCCCCGGGCCGGTCAAGGAATCGGCGGCGGTTTCCGGCCTGGCCAGCCTCGGCAACCCGCCGCCGGAATACCCGTCCCTGGCCCTGCGCCGCAACTGGGAAGGCACGGTGGTGCTGCGCATCAAGGTGCTGCCCAACGGCCGCGCCGGCAGCGTGGAAGTCACCCGTTCCAGCGGCAAGCCGCAACTGGACGAGGCCGCCGTGGCCGCGGTGAAGAACTGGAAATTCATCCCGGCCAAGCGCGGCGACACGCCGATCGAAGGCTTCGCCACCCAGACCATCGATTTCAAATTGCCGCAATGACCGCGGCCTGACCTGAACTCACAACCTGTTTACGCATGCGAGGTGTAGCCATGAACGATTCCCTGACATCCCTGATTGTCCCCGGCGTGCTCTGGGCCCTGGTGCTGTTTTCCGTGGTCAGCTGGGCACTGCTGCTGGTCAAGTCGGCGCAGTACCTGCGGCAGAAGACCCAGAACCGGCAGTTCAGCAAAGCCTTCTGGAGCGCCCCGGACCTGCTCACCGCCGCCGAACACGCCAGCCAGTACCCCGGCTCCCTGGCGCGCATCGCCAGCAGCGGTTTCGAAGCCCTGCTGGTGGAGGAGTCGCCACGCACCACCCAGCAACTGGCCCACACCATCAACCGCGCCGACCGCCTGGAGCGCAACCTGCGCCAGCAGATCCAGAAGGAACGCCGGGCCCTGGAAAGCGGCCAGGCGGTGCTCGCCAGTATCGGCAGCACCGCGCCCTTCATCGGCCTGTTCGGCACGGTCTGGGGGATCATGGAGGCCCTGCAGAGCATCGGCGCCAGCGGTTCGGCCAGCCTGGAAACCGTGGCCGGGCCGATCGGCCATGCATTGATCGCCACCGGCGTGGGCATCGCCGTCGCCGTGCCGGCGGTGCTGATCTACAACTTCTTCCTGCGCCGCCTGAAGCTGGCCTCGGCCAGCATGGACGACTTCGCCCATGACTTCGACGCCCTGGCCCAGCGCAGCGCCTTCGCCATCAGCCGCCAGGCCATCGCCAGCAAGACCGCCCACGCCGTACGGGAGGCCAGCTGATGTCCTTCTCTACTCAAGACAGCGACGAAGTGCTCAGTGAAATGAACGTCACGCCCCTGGTGGACGTGATGCTGGTGCTGCTGGTGGTGTTCATCGTCACCGCCCCGCTGATGACCAACGCGATCAAGGTCAACCTGCCGAAGACCGACGCCGTGGCCCCCGCCGAGAAAAAAGACCCGGTGGTGGTCAGCGTCGACCAGGACGGCAAGTTCTACCTGGCCAAGTCCGAAGTGGCCCCCGAGCTGCTGGAAAGCAGCCTCAAGGAGGTCAAGGCCAAGGACAGCGAGGTGCGCGTGCAGCTGCAGGCCGACGCCGCCGTCAACTATGGCCAGGTGGCCAAGGCCATGGCCTCCATCGAACGTTCGGGGATCACCAGGATATCCGTGATGACCACCCGATGAAGGCAGTGCCTGGCGCCCCCTGAGGGACGCGCCAAGCACTGCTTCCAGGAATCCCGTCGCAATCGGCCGACCGCAAGACGCCACGCGCCTGCGGAGGGGATCGGCTTGCTTGAAGAAAGTGGTTTTCCGGGGTCGGTACAACCCAGCCGGAGCAATGAGGGCCCACAAGGCCATTTCGATTAACGTCTGAAAGAGTCGGAAGTAATCATGCTGATGAACATTCCACGTTTCACGCTCAAGCCACTGGTGACCACGCTGCAACGGCACCGTTTTGTCCCGCTGTACCTGATGGCCATGGGCCTGGGCGCCGGCACCGCGCACGCCGCCGAAGAGGACGCTGACAGCAGCGCGGCCGTGGCGCCCACCACCCAGCTGCAACGGGTCGAAGTGACAGGTTCGGCGATCCGCCGGGTCGATGCCGAAACCGCGGTACCGATCACCATCCTGCGCGCCGAAGAGCTGCGCAAACAGGGGGTGAGCACCACCGCCGAACTGGTGCAGCGCATCACCGGCAGCCAGTCGATCAACAACAGCGCCGGCTCAGTGGGAGCCGCCACCGGCGGCGCCTCCTTCGCCGACATGCGCGGCATCGGCGCCAACAAGACCCTGGTGCTGCTCAACGGCCGACGCCTGGCCAACAACGCGTTGTCGGGCACCAACTCGGCCGGCGGCGCGGTGGACCTGAACATGATCCCCTTCGCCGCCATCGACCGCGTCGAAGTGCTGCGCGACGGCGCCTCGGCCCTCTACGGCACCGACGCCATCGGCGGTGTGATCAACTTCATCACCAAGAAATCCCTGACCGACGGCCAACTGACCCTGGGCGGCGAAACCCCGACCCACAGCGGCGGCGGTGCGAGCAAGGATATGAGCGCCAGCTGGGGCTTCGGCGACCTGGAAGAAGACCGCTTCAACGTGCTCGGGGTGTTCAACTACAACAAGCAGCAGAACCTCGACGCCAACGACCGCTCCTTCGCCACCGACTACCGCCCCGGCCGCGGCCTCGACCAGACCTCGGGCACGGCCTTTCCAGGCAATTACACCCAGGGCGACAACGCCACCAACCCGCTGGCCGGCAGCAACTGCAACGGGCCGAACCTGATTGCCCGCCAGGGCCTGTGCCGCTTCAGTACCCGCGAGTACATCGACCTGATGCCGGAGACCGAAAAGACCTCGTTCTTCGGCAAGAGCACCGCCAAGCTGGCGGACGATCACAACGTCAACCTGGAGTACTTCTGGTCGCGCAACAACAACGCCACGGCGGTCGGCCCGGCGCCCCTCACCGGCCTGAGCCTGGACGCTTCCTCGCCCTACTACCCGGGCAACGGCATCACCCCGGCGCCGACCGGCTTCAGCCTCGACCCGAGCCAGCCGATCGGCGTGAACTGGCGTGAAACCGCCGCCGGTGCCCGGGAATCCAAGGACCAGAACACCAGCCAGCGCTTCGTCCTGAGCTTCGACGGCCTGGTGGCCGGCTGGGACTACAACCTAGGTGCCTCCTACAACCAGAACAAGGTGGTCTCCAGCGTCACCAACGGCTACGTCAGCGACCGCGCGATGATCGCCGGCCTGGCCAGCGGCCTGCTCAACCCGTTCGGCCCGCAGACCCAGGCCGGCCAGGACTACATCGAGCAGGCGGCCTACCACGGCGCCTACTCCACGGCAGTCGGTCGAGTGGTCGGTTTCGATGGGCGCGTCAGCCGCGAGATCGGCGACTGGTTCGGTGCCGGGCCCTCCGGCCTGGCCCTGGGCGGCGAGTACCGCAAGGAGAAATTCCACCAGGACTACGAAGAGTTCGCCGGCGACATCCAGAGCCTGGGCATCGACCCGTCCGGTAGCGTCGAGGGCAATCGCAGTGTCAGGGCGGCCTACGCCGAACTGAACGTACCGGTGCTCGACAGCCTGGAGCTGTCCGTCGCCATCCGCCACGACAAATACAGCGACTTCGGCAGCACCACCAACCCGAAATACTCGTTCCGCTACCAGCCGCTCAAGGAGCTGGTAGTGCGCGGCGCCTACAGCGAAGGCTTCCGCGCGCCGTCGCTGTACGAGCTGTATGCGCCGCGCAGCATCACCTACACCCAGGGCTACTACAACGACCCGGTGCTCTGTACCGGCGGTGTGGTACAGCCCGGCGGCAACGGCGGGCGCGACTGCGGCCAGCAGTTCCTCAACCAGATCGGCGGCAACACCGACCTGGCGCCGGAAAAGGCCCGCAACGTGACCCTGGGCTTCGTCTACCAGCCAATCCGCGACCTGTCGGTGGGCCTGGACTTCTGGTGGATTCACATCTCCAACCAGATCCAGCCGTTCCCCGAATCCACGGTGTTCGACCAGTCCGGCGCCTATGCCGACCGCTTCGTGCGCAACGCCGACGGTTCGCTGAACTACATCGTCACCGGCAACGCCAACCTGGGCATAGTCGAAACCAACGGTGTCGACGTATCCCTGGACTACCGTTTCCCCAATACCCCCTACGGCCAGTTCGGCCTCGGGCTGCAAGGCACCTACGTCAAGAGCTACGACTTCCAGAGCACCATCAAGGGGCCGTTCACCGACAAGGTCGGCGACTTCGAGGGCGATGGCGTGATCGCCCGCTGGAAACACAACCTCACCGGCACCTGGACCCTGGGCGCGGCGCGGGCCTCGCTGAGCAACCGCTTCACCACCGGCTACAACGACTACGACCGCACCACCAATGCCCGCGTGGCCTCGTACTCGGTGTGGGACCTGGCGGCCGGCTACACCTTCGACAAGGTGCTGGACGTCGACGCCGGGGTGAAGAACGTCTTCGACCGCGACCCACCGTTCTCCAACCAGGCCTACAACTTCCAGAGCGGCTACGACCCCCGTTACACCGATCCGCTGGGCCGCACCCTGTTCGCGCGCATGACGTACCACTTCTGAGTCACCGCCGGGGCCGCGCAAGACTCCGGCCGGCCCCGGCCGCATTGCGAATTCGCACCCCATGGCGGCCCGCCGCCGTGGGTCTTTTCGCCCTGCCGCCCCAGGCTTTCCGGCATCACGAGGAACCTTTCGATCATGTCTGCACTGACTCGCACCCTGGCCAGGCTGGCGCTGGCCACCGCGCTGCTTGGCGCCGCCGCCGAGGCCCTGGCCGCCGCCCACGGCAGCTATGCCATGACGGTCTATGGCGAACCGCCGAAGTACCCGCCGGGCTTCCAGCACTTCGACTACGTCAATCCCGATGCGCCCAAGGGCGGCTCCCTGAGCCGCGCCTCGATGGAGATCGGCCAGTTCAACTACGTCACCCCCTATGCCGATCAGGGCATCGCGGTGGCCCAGGTCAACGACTGGGTGTATTCGCCCCTGGCCTTTCGTTCCCTGGACGAGCCCTACACCGTCTACGGGCTGGTGGCCGAACGCATGGAGCGCGACCCCGACGGCCTGTGGGTGCGCTTCTACCTCGACCCCAGGGCGCGCTTCGCCGATGGCACGCCGATCACCGCACAAGACGTGCGCTACACCTTCGAGCTGCTGCTGAGCAAGGGCAGCCTGAGCTATCGCCAGCAGTACGGCGATGTACGGGACGTGGTGATCGAAGGCCCCGGGCAGGTACGCTTCGACTTCAAGAACAACCTCAACCGCACCCTGGCCCTGGACCTGGCGACCCTGCGCGTGCTGCCCGAACACTGGTGGAAAACCCGCGACTTCGCCAACGGCGGCGGCTTCGAGCCGCCCCTGGGCAGCGGGCCATACAAGGTCGGCAAGGTCGACGCCGGGCGCAGCATCAGCTTCGAACGCGATCCGAACTGGTGGGCCAGGGACCTGCCGGTCAGCCGCGGCATGTATAACTTCGACAGCCTGACGGTGAATTTCTACGGCGACACCGACGTCGCCCGCCAGCTGCTGCAGGCCGGCGCCTTCGACTACAACCGCGAGTTTTCCTCGTCCGGTTATGTGGTCGGCTACGACAGCCCGGCCCTGCGCGACGGCCGCCTGCAACAGGCGATCCTCGCGCCGGACAAGCCCACCGCCGCCCAGGGCTTTGTGTTCAACCTGCAAAGGCCGGTCTTCCACGACCGCCGGGTGCGCCAGGCGCTGACCCTGCTGTGGGATTTCGAGTGGACCAACAAGCAGATGATGCGCGGCTTCTACGTGCGCCAGCAGAGCTACTGGCCGAAAAGCGAAATGGCCGCCAGCGCCCTGCCGGATGCCCGCGAGCGGGAGATCCTCGAACCCTTGCGCGGGCAGATCCCCGACGAAGTCTTCAGCCAGGTCTACCGGGCCCCGCAGACCGACGGCAGCGGCCGCATCCGCGACAAGCAGCTGCAGGCCCTGCGCCTGCTGGCCGAGGCCGGCTGGACACCCCGCAACAACCGTCTGGTGAACGCCGCCGGCGAGCCGCTGGAGTTCACCTTTCTCGATGGCCAGGGCGGCTTCGACCGCATGCTGCTGCCGTACAAACGCACCCTGGCGCAGATCGGCATCACCCTCAACCTGCGGCGCATCGATTCGGCGCAGTACATCAACCTGCTCAACGCCCGGGACTACGACATGATCGTCACCAGTTTCCCCCGCAGCGGCGACCCCATCGTCTCCCCGGGTCGCGAGCTGTACAGCCTGTACGGCTCGCAAAGCGCGACCCAGGTCGGCAGCTCCAACGCCATGGTGCTGGCCAACCCGGCGGT
The DNA here is from genome assembly GCF_028640875.1 of Pseudomonas sp. SBT1-2. Taxonomy (NCBI): domain Bacteria; kingdom Pseudomonadati; phylum Pseudomonadota; class Gammaproteobacteria; order Pseudomonadales; family Pseudomonadaceae; genus Pseudomonas; species Pseudomonas sp. SBT1-2. The sequence continues at coordinate 25,458 of NZ_JAQZAA010000098.1, forward strand.
GGACCGCCTGATCGACGGCCTGGTCCAGGCCAATAGCCGCGACGAGATGGTGCATTACGCCCGGGCCCTGGACCGGGTGCTGCAATGGGGCCAGTACCTGATTCCCAATTACTACTCCAAGGGCACGCCCACGGTGTTCCAGAACCGTTTCGGCCGGCCGGCCAGCGCGCCGATCTACGACGAGGGCCTGAACACCTGGTGGGAGGTCAACCCCAAGGCCCTGACCGCCAGCCAGATGAGCGCCCTGCGCGGCACCGTGGGGGCGCACTGACATGGGCCGTTACCTGAGTCGTCGCCTGCTGCTGATCATCCCCACCCTGCTGTGCATCCTGGTGGTCAACTTCCTGATCGTCCAGGCCGCGCCCGGCGGCCCGGTGGAACAGGCCATCGCCCGCCTGCAAGGCTTCGGCGGGCATGCCATGGGCGGTGGCGCCGAGGTCGCCGCAGTGGGCGGCGGCGGACGCAGCAGCCGGGGCCTGGACCCGGCGCTGATCGAGGAGATCAAGCACCACTACGGCTTCGACAAGCCGATGCACCAGCGCCTGTGGCTGATGCTGAAGAACTACGCGCAACTGGACTTCGGCAACAGCTTCTTTCGCGGGGCCAAGGTCACCGACCTGATCCTGCAGAAGCTGCCGACCTCGCTGTCCCTCGGCCTGTGGGCGACCCTGATCACCTACCTGGTGTCGATTCCCCTGGGGGTGCGCAAGGCGATCCGCAACGGCAGCGCCTTCGATGCCTGGACCAGCAGCGCCATCGTCCTCGGCTACGCCATGCCGGCGTTCCTGTTCGCCATCCTGCTGATCGTGGTGTTCGCCGGCGGCAGCTACCTGGACTGGTTCCCGGTGCAGGGCCTGGTCTCGGACAACTTCGCCAGCCTCGGGCCCCTGGCCAAGGTCGGCGACTACCTGTGGCACCTGGTGCTGCCGGTGTCGGCCCTGGTGATCGGCGGCTTCGCCACCCTGACCCTGCTGACCAAGAACAGCTTCCTCAACGAGATCAGCCGCCAGTACGTGGTCACCGCCCGGGCCAAGGGCCTGAGCGAGCGCCGGGTGCTCTACGGCCATGTGTTCCGCAACGCCATGCTGCTGGTGATCGCCGGCATTCCCACGGCGCTGATCGAGGTGTTCTTCGCCGGCTCACTGCTGATCGAGACCCTCTTCAACCTCGATGGCCTCGGGCGCATGAGCTACGAGGCGGCGGTGTCGCGGGACTACCCGGTGGTGTTCGGCGCGCTGTTCCTGTTCACCCTGTTCGGCCTGCTGATCAAGCTGATCGGCGACCTGTGCTACAGCCTGGTCGATCCGCGCATCGACTTCTCGGCGAGGACTGCCTGATGTTCACACTCTCTCCCCTGGGCCGTCGCCGCATCGAACACTTCAAGGCCAACCGCCGGGGTCGCTGGTCGCTGTGGCTGTTTATCGGCCTGTGCCTGGTCTGCCTGGGCGGCGAACTGATCGCCAACGACAAGCCCCTGGTCATCCGCTATCACGGCGCCTGGTATTTCCCGATCCTCAGCGACTACGACGAAACCGAGTTCGGCGGCGAACTGCCGTTCCAGCCGGACTATGCCAGCAGCTATGTGCACGAGCTGATCGAGGGCCAGGGCGGCTGGATGCTGTTCCCGCCGATCCCCTTCAGCTACGACACGGTCAACTACGACCTGGCGCAACCGGCGCCCAGCCCGCCCTCGGCGCAGAACTGGCTGGGCACCGACGACCAGGCCCGGGACGTGCTGGCGCGGGTGATCTTCGGCACCCGGGTGTCGATCCTGTTTGCCCTGGTGCTGACCGCCATCAGCGCGCTGATCGGCATCACCGCCGGCGCCCTGCAGGGTTATTACGGCGGCTGGGTCGACTTGTTGGGGCAACGCCTGCTGGAAATCTGGTCGGGGCTGCCGGTGCTGTACCTGCTGATCATTCTCTCGGGGTTCGTCTCGCCGAGCTTCTGGTGGCTGCTGGGGATCATGGCGCTGTTCTCCTGGCTGGCCCTGGTGGACGTGGTGCGCGCCGAGTTCCTGCGCGGGCGCAGCCTGGAGTACGTCAAGGCCGCGCGGGCCCTGGGCCTGAGCGACGGCGAGCTGATGCGCCGGCACATCCTGCCCAACGCCATGACCTCCACCCTGACCTACCTGCCGTTCATTCTCACCGGCGCCATCGCCACCCTCACCGCCCTGGATTTTCTCGGCTTCGGCATGCCCGCCGGCACCGCCTCCCTGGGCGAACTGATCGGCCAGGCCAAGCGCAACCTGCAAGCCCCCTGGCTGGGCCTGACGGCGTTTTTCGCCCTGGCGCTGATTCTCTCGTTGCTGGTGTTTATCGGCGAAGCCTGCCGCGACGCCTTCGATCCCCGGAGCTGACATGCACGACAACCTGATTGAAATCCGCAACCTCAAGGTGGCCTTCGCCGGCACCGAAGTGGTCCATGGCCTGGACCTGGATATCCGCCGCGGCGAATGCCTGGCCCTGGTGGGCGAGTCCGGCTCGGGCAAGTCGGTGACCGCCCACTCGATCCTGCGCCTGCTGCCGGCGCAGAAGGTGCAGACCCAGGGCAGCATCCGCTACGCCGGCCTGGACCTGGTGCAGGCCAGCGACGCCCAGTTGCGCACCCTGCGCGGCAACCGCATCGCAATGATCTTCCAGGAGCCCATGACCTCGCTGAACCCGTTGCACACCGTGGAAAAACAGATCGGCGAAGTGCTGGACGTGCACAAGGGCCTGCGCGGTCGCGCGGCCCGGGCGCGGACCCTGGAACTGCTGGAGCTGGTGGGCATCGGCGAGCCGCACAAACGCCTCAAGGCCTACCCGCACCAGCTGTCCGGCGGCCAACGCCAGCGGGTGATGATCGCCATGGCCCTGGCCAACGAGCCGGAGCTGTTGATCGCCGACGAGCCGACCACGGCGCTGGATGTGACGGTGCAGCGCAAGATCCTCGAACTGCTGATCGCGTTGCAGCAACGCCTGGGCATGTCGCTGCTGCTGATCAGCCACGACCTCAACCTGGTGCGGCGCATCGCCCAGCGGGTGTGCGTGATGCGCCAGGGCGAGATCGTCGAGCAGGCCGAGTGCGAGGCACTGTTTCGCGCCCCGCGACATCCCTACAGCCGCTTGCTGATCGAGGCCGAGCCCAGCGGCGCCCCGGTGCCCAGCGCCTACTCGCACAATCTGCTGGAAGTGAGTGAACTCAAGGTCTGGTTTCCCTTGCCCAAGGGCCTGTTCAGCCGCCAGCGCGACTACATCAAGGCGGTGGACGGCGTCAGCCTGAGCCTGCACCGGGGCAAGACCCTGGGCATCGTCGGCGAGTCTGGTTCGGGCAAGTCCACCCTCGGCCAGGCAATCCTGCGGCTGGTGGAGTCCGAGGGTGGCATCCGCTTCGGCAACAAGGAGCTGAGCATTCTCAACCAGCGCTTGATGCGCCCCTTGCGTCGGCAGTTGCAGGTGGTGTTCCAGGACCCCTTCGGCAGCCTCAGCCCGCGCATGTCGGTGCAGCAGATCATCGCCGAGGGCCTGCTGACCCACGGCATCGGCACCGCCGAGGAACGCGAGGCGGCGGTGATCCGCGTGCTCGAGGAAGTCGGCCTCGACCCGCAGAGCCGCCACCGCTACCCCCACGAGTTTTCCGGCGGCCAGCGCCAGCGCATCGCCATTGCCCGCGCCCTGGTGCTGGAGCCGGCGCTGATCCTGCTGGACGAACCCACCTCGGCCCTCGACCGCACCGTACAGAAGCAGGTAGTCCAGCTGCTGCGCGAGTTGCAGGTACGCCACGGCCTAACCTACCTGTTTATCAGCCACGACCTGGCGGTGGTCCACGCCCTGGCCCACGACCTGATCGTGATCAAGGACGGCAAGGTGGTGGAACAGGGGCCGTCGCGGGCGATCTTCAGCGCGCCGCAACACCCCTATACCCGGGAACTGTTGCAGGCTTCGGGGCTGCAATGGAGCCCGCCGCAGGCCTGCGAAGAACCGGCCTGAGGCTCTGTTCCGGGGGTTGGCGCAGCTATCATTGGCGTCGATGGTCACCATCGACCCAATGAAATTCTCAAAAAAAATCCGCCGCGTAACATCTGCTCCATACCAACCAACAACACCCCGGAGCACACCACCATGAAACGCCAAATTCTTCTCAGCATCGCTTTCTCGGTTCTTGCAGCAAACGCTTTTGCCGCGTCCTCGGCCTACCCGGTGGTCGCCGAAGGCGGCTCGGATCGCCTGATTGAAAAACGTGTCGCCGAAGGTGGCGCCGATCGCTTGATCGAACGTCGTGTCGCCGAAGGTGGTTCCGATCGCCTGATCGAACGTCGCGTTGCCGAAGGTGGTTCCGATCGCTTGATCGAACGCCGCGTCGCTGAAGGTGGTGCTGACCGTCTGATCGAACGCCGCGTTGCCGAAGGTGGCTCCGACCGCCTGATCGAACGCCGCGTTGCCGAAGGTGGTTCCGATCGCTTGATCGAACGCCGCGTCGCTGAAGGTGGTGCTGACCGTCTGATCGAACGCCGTGTAGCCGAAGGTGGCTCCGATCGCCTGATCGAACGCCGTGTAGCCGAAGGTGGCTCCGATCGCCTGATCGAACGTCGCGTTGCTGAAGGTGGTGCTGATCGCCTGATCGAACGTCGCGTTGCCGAAGGTGGTTCCGACCGTCTGATCGAGCGTCGCGCCGTATGATTGCGCGGTCCGCAGTACTCGAAAAAAAGCCCGGCCTAAACAGCCGGGCTTTTTTCATTTCAGGGCATCGGGATTCCCCGATCGATCGCTATCACCCTCACCTCGCCATGCAGCGCTGATAACGCTCATCCACGCGTTTGGCGAACCAGGCGGTGGTCAGTTTGCGGGTGATCTTCGGGCTCTTCAGCTGGATGCCCGGCAGGATCTGCCGCGGCAACGCCTTGCCCTGGGCCTGATCGGCCAGGGCGAATACACGCTTGTACAGCTTGGTGTCCTCGAATTCGAGGCTGTTGCCCTTCTCCAGCTGGTTGCGAATGGTCGGATTGCGCATGTCCAGGGATTTGCCCAGGGCGCGCGCCGCCAGCTCGGTGCTGCCGGGCATGATCGAGTCGTAGCGGATCAGGTCGCCGTCCAGCGCCAGGGAAATCCCCGAGGCCACGCTCAGGGCGTTCTGGAACGCGGCATTGCGGCTGGCGTACCAGCCGGCGTTGAAGTCGGCGAAGCGGTACAGCGGCTGCGGGTAATTCACCGGGTAACCGAGCAGGTGGGCGATGCCGAAGTACATGCCGCCGCGCCGGCTGAACACCTCGCGGCGGATCGAGCCGTCCACGCTGTAGGGGTAATTGCGCGCCTGCTGCTCGGCGAAGTCGATGCTGACCTGCATCGGCCCGCCGGTGTGCACCGGGTTGAAGCCGCCGAACAGGGTCTTGCCCATGGGCACGCTGCCGATGAAGTCGTCGAAGATCGTGCTCAGCTCCTTCTCCGTGCGCGCCCCGGCCAGGCGCTCGCTGTAGGACTTGCCGTTCGGCGAACTCACCTGCAGCGCCGCGCTGACCAGCATCGACGGCACATGCACCTTGGCCGCGCGGCGGTCGATTTCGCTGCGGGCGATCTTGCCCAGCCCCGGCACCGGCGGGTCGACCTGATAGGTGGACTCCTGCTCGGCCACCGCCAGCACTGCGCAGAGGTTGCTCTTGCTCGGCTCGATGCCCTGGGCGGTAAAGGCCACCTGGATATCCCGGGCCCAGCCCTGGCGATCGGCGACCTTGGCCGGCAGCAGGCGTGCGACCTGGGCCTGGACCTGCGCCGGGCTTGGCGCCGGCGCCTTTGAACCGAGCTGGCCGGCACAACCGGCCAGGGCCAGCGAGGCCGCGACAGCGGCCCAGCGAAGTGAATGCAGAGGTTTTATAGACATGGCTTCCCAGTAATTCCGAAGGTGGCCCGCGCCCGAGGGAAGCGCGTCGCCGCGGATATCGACCCTCAAGGCGCCGCGCTGTTCCGTACCGGCGACGAACCATTTGAGCATTCCCCGTGACCGACGGCGAATTTCACCTAATCTGAAACCTCATCGCCCACAGAAAAACAACAGGCGGGGCCCATCATGAGCGTGCAACTCAACCACACCATCGTCTGGTGCCGCGACAAGCGACGTTCGGCGGACTTTCTCGTGCAACTGCTCGGCCTGCCACCGCCCACGCCCTTCGGCCCGATGCTGGTGGTGCAGCTGGATAACGGCGTGTCCCTGGATTACTACGACAACGACCCGCCCATCGCGTCCCAGCACTATGCCTTTCTGGTCGCCGCCGACGACTTCGAGCCGATACTGCAGCGTATTCGCCAGCGCGGCCTGGCGTTCTGGGCCGATCCGGGCAAGCAGCGCCCAAACGAAATCAACCGCCATGAAGGCGCTCGCCGGGTGTATTTTGATGACCCCGACGGCCACCTGCTGGAAGTGTTCAGCCAGACCTGAGCCTCCTTTACCTGCCCTGGAGTCCCCTGCGCCATGCTCTCACTGGATTTTCTCATCACCTCGCTGATTGTCGTGCTGATCCCCGGCAGCGGCGTGATCCTGACCATTTCCACGGCGCTGGTGGCCGGCAAGCGCGCCAGTCTGTTCACCGCCATCGGCTGCACCGCCGGGATAGTCCCGCACCTGCTGGCCTCGGTGCTGGGCCTGTCGGCCATCCTGCACACCAGCGCGCTGGCCTTCCAGGGCCTGGCTTTCCAGGGTTTGAAGCACGCCGGAGTCGCCTACCTGCTGTACCTGGCCTACGCCACCTGGCGCGACCGTTCGGCCTTCGCCGTCGACACCAGCGCTCCCGCCGCCAGTGCCGGCGGCCTGGTGCTCAAGGCCTGCCTGCTGAACATCCTCAACCCCAAGCTGACGATTTTCTTCCTGGCCTTCCTGCCGCAGTTCATCAGCCACGACGGCCCGTCGCCGGCCATGCAGATGCTCGGCCTGAGCGGCGTGTTCATGGCGATGACCTTCGCCGTGTTCGTGGTCTACGGCCTGCTGGCCAACCTGTTCCGCAAGGCGGTGATCGAGTCGCCCCAGGTGCAGAACTGGCTGCGCCGCAGCTTTGCCGCCAGCTTCGCCGCCCTGGGCCTGAACCTGGCGTTCGCCCAGCGCTGAACCGTTGTACGCAACACCGGCATGACATTGATCTCTCGACGAGGGCAAGGACATGAACCGCAGCGACGTACTGATCATTGGCGCCGGCCCCACCGGGCTGGTTCTGGCGCTGTGGCTGAGCCGGCAGGGGGTCAAGGTGCGCATCCTCGACCAGACCGCCGGCCCCGGCACCACCTCCCGGGCCCTGGCGGTGCAGGCGCGGACCCTTGAGCTGTACCGCCAGCTGGACCTGACCCAGGCCATCCTCGACCAGGGTCACCGGGTGCCGGCCGCCAACCTCTGGGTCAAGGGCGAACAGGCCGCCCACCTGCCCCTGAGCAGCATCGGTGCGGACCTGACGCCCTACCCCTTCCTGGAAATCTACCCGCAGGACCAGCACGAGCAATTACTGATCGAGCGCCTGCAGCGTTTCGGCGTGACGGTCGAGCGCCAGACCGAACTGCTGAGCTTCACCGACCACGGCCACCTGATCAGCGCCCAGCTGCGCGGCGCCGACGGCCAGGAGGAAACCTGCCAGGCCTTCTACCTGGCCGGCTGCGACGGCGCCCATTCGACGGTGCGCAAAACCTTGGGCATCGACTTTCCCGGCGGTACCTATCAGCAGGTGTTTTATGTGGCGGATGTCGACGCCCGGGGGCCGGCGCTCAATGGCGAACTGCACGTCGACCTCGACGAGGCGGATTTCCTCGCGGTCTTTCCGCTGGCCGGCGAAGGCCGGGCACGGCTGATCGGCACGGTGCGCGACGAACGCGCCGAACAGGCGGAGACCTTGAAATTCGAGGACGTCAGCCGGCGCGCCATGGACAACCTCAAGGTCCAGGTCGACCGGGTCAACTGGTTCTCCACCTACCGCGTGCATCACCGGGTGGCCGAGCGCTTTTTCAACGGCCGCGCCTTCCTGCTCGGCGACGCCGCCCACGTGCACAGCCCGGCCGGCGGCCAGGGCATGAACACCGGGATCGGCGATGCCATCAACCTGGCCTGGAAACTCGCCGCGGTGCTCAGCGGCAAGGCCGAGGAGCACCTGCTGGCGACCTATGAGTTCGAACGCATCGAATTCGCCCGGCGCCTGGTGGCCACCACCGACCGGGTGTTCAGCTTCGTCACCGCCGACGGGCCGATCGCCAACCTGCTGCGCACCCGCCTGGCGCCGCTGCTGATTCCCAAGGTGACCGCGGTGGAAGCGGCGCGCGAGTTCCTGTTTCGCACGGTGTCGCAGATCACCCTCAACTACCGCGACATGCCCCTGAGCTGCGGCAGCGCCGGCCATGTCCACGGCGGCGATCGCCTGCCCTGGGCCCACGGCGCCGTCACCGACAATTTCGCCAGCCTCGACCACCTGGGGTGGCAGGTGCATGTGTATGGCGTCACCAGCGACGCCCTGCGCGACTGGTGCGCCGAGCGGCAACTGCCGCTGACGGTGTTCGACTGGGAACCGGCGCACCAGGCCGCCGGCCTGGCGCGCAACGGTTTCTACCTGCTGCGGCCGGACACTTATGTGGCGCTGGCGGAAAGATCGGCGGACCCAAAGGTGCTGGAGCGGTATTTCGAGGAGCGCAAGATTGTGTTGTGAGTAGCGTTACGGTCGCAGTCGACTGGGCAGCAGGGATTTTTTGCGGTGTTCGAGCTGACGTCATCGCGGGCAAGCCTCGCTCCTACAGAAGAAGACCGTGTGCTTC
>NZ_JAQZAA010000099.1:0-34141 GCF_028640875.1 Pseudomonas sp. SBT1-2
GCGGTCGATCTCGGTGCCGCGGTGATCCGCCAGCTGCTGGCCCAGACCGGCCTGGACGGCGCCCAGGTCGATGAAGTGATCATGGGCCAGGTGCTCACCGCCGGCGCCGGGCAGAACCCCGCGCGCCAGGCCGCGATCAAGGCCGGCCTGCCCCACGCCGTGCCGGCGCTGACCCTGAACAAGGTCTGCGGCTCCGGCCTCAAGGCCCTGCACCTGGGCGCCCAGGCGATCCGCTGCGGCGACGCCGAGGTGATCATCGCCGGCGGCCAGGAGAACATGAGCCTGGCCAACTACGTGTTGCCCGGCGCCCGCACCGGCCTGCGCATGGGCCATAGCCAGATCGTCGACAGCATGATCAGCGACGGCCTGTGGGACGCCTTCAACGACTACCACATGGGCATCACCGCCGAGAACCTGGTGGACAAATACGGCATCAGCCGCGAAGCCCAGGACGCCTTTGCCGCCGCCTCGCAGCAGAAGGCCGTGGCCGCCATCGAAGGCGGGCGCTTTGTCGATGAGATCACCCCGATCCTGATTCCCCAGCGCAAGGGCGACCCCGTGGCCTTCGCCACCGACGAGCAGCCGCGCGCCGGCACCACCGCCGAATCCCTGGGCAAGCTCAAACCGGCCTTCAAGAAGGACGGCACGGTCACCGCCGGCAACGCTTCGTCGCTGAACGACGGCGCCGCCGCGGTGATCCTGATGAGCGCCGCCAAGGCCAAGGCCCTGGGCCTGCCGGTGCTGGCGAAGATCGCCGCCTACGCCAACGCGGGCGTCGACCCGGCGATCATGGGCATCGGCCCGGTGTCGGCCACCCGCCGCTGCCTGGACAAGGCCGGCTGGTCCCTGGAGCAACTGGACCTGATCGAAGCCAACGAAGCCTTCGCCGCCCAGTCGCTGTCGGTGGGCAAGGAACTGGGTTGGGACGCGAGCAAGGTCAACGTCAACGGCGGCGCCATCGCCCTCGGCCACCCGATCGGTGCCTCGGGCTGCCGGGTGCTGGTGACCCTGCTGCACGAGATGCTCAAGCGCGATGCCAGGAAAGGCCTGGCGACCCTGTGCATCGGTGGCGGCCAGGGCGTGGCATTGGCCATCGAACGCTAACCCCACGCCCTTTCTGTAGGAGCGGCCGGTCGACGCTCCTACAGGGAAGGGCGAAGCTGGTAGACTGCCCCGCCCAATCATCCGCAAGGCGCCCGCATGTCTTCCTTGAATCAGGCGCTGCGCGCCGCCCTCGATCATCGCCAGGACCTGCTCGCCGAGCTGCATCAGCAAGGCACCGACTGCTATCGGCTGTTCCATGGCAGCCAGGAAGGCGCCGGGGGCCTGACCATCGACCGTTACGGCCCACAGCTGCTGGTGCAGAGTTTTCACCAGACGCTGGAACGCGAGGCCTTGCTGCAATTGCACGAGACCGTCCAGAAGCAGCTGGGCCTGGACACCCTGCTGGTCTACAACGACCGCTCCCAGGGCAATTCACGCATCGACCGCGAAGACCCGGTTTACCGCGCCGAAGAACAGGCGCTGCAAGACCTGGTCGGCCACGAATGGGGCTTGAACTATCGGGTACGCGGTCGCCATGCCGGCCAGGACCCGCTGCTGTTTCTCGACCTGCGCAACGCCCGTGGCTGGGTCAAGGCCCACAGCGCCGGCAAGAGTGTGCTGAACCTGTTCGCCTATACCTGCGGCGTCGGCCTGAGTGCCGCGGCAGGTGGCGCCCGCGAGGTGTGCAACCTGGACTTCGCCGAGGGCAACCTGGCGGTCGGCCGCGAGAACGGCCAGCTCAATCCGCAATTGCCGGCCATGCAGTTCGTGCAATCGGATTACTTCCCGGCGATCCGGCAACTGGCCGGCCTGCCTATCACCCAGCGCCGTGGGCAAAAGCTGCCCGGCTACCCACGCCTGGAACAGCGCCAGTACGACCTGGTACTGCTCGACCCGCCGGCCTGGGCCAAGAGTGCATTCGGCACCGTCGACCTGCTGCGTGACTATCAGAGCCTGCTCAAGCCGGCCCTGCTGGCTACCGCCGACAATGGCGTGCTGATCTGCTGCAACAACCTGGCGAAAGTCACCCTGGACGACTGGCGCGAACAGGTGCTGCGCTGCGCCGAAAAAGCCGGGCGCCCGGTACGCGAATGGCAGGTGCTGACACCCGGTCGCGACTTCCCCTCCATGGACCAGCAACCGCCGCTCAAGACCCTGATCCTGCATCTCTGATCTCCCGCGAGGAATCTGAACAATCCTGTTTGCGACAGTCATGGGATTGTTTCGGAACCGGAAACGCATGCCATACTCCAACGCACTTCCGATTCAGATAGATGAAGCCTCGCATGTCCAAAGGATTGATCCGCGCTATCGGCGCCTTGTTGACCGCTCTCGCCCTGTACAGCCTGCTGGGCTTTCTGATTTTGCCGGGCATCGCCCTGCGGGTGGCCAATCAACAGTTGGCCAACTACGCGACGGTACCAGCAAAGATCCAGCGCATCGAACTCAACCCGTTCAGTCTCGAACTGACGCTCTGGGGCCTGAACATCGGTGAGCCGGGCAAGGAGCAGGTGGCCTTCGAGCGTCTCTACGCCAACCTGCAACTGGACAGCCTCTGGACCCGCGCGCTGCACCTGGCCGATGTCGAGCTGGACAAACCCAAGAGCGAGATCCTGTTCGCCAAAGACGGCAAGCTCAACCTGCTGGGCCTGTTCAACCTACCCGCCAGCGAACCGACTCCGGACGACCCCGAGGCCAAGCCGTTCCCGCTGCGTATCGAGCGCATCAAACTGGCGGGCGGTTATGTGCACTTCCAGGACACGCGGCCCAGCGAGCCCATCGATTTCCTCTACGACAAACTCGATCTCGAGCTGAAGAACCTCAGCACCCTGCCCGATGACAGTGCCGACATGACTCTGGTCGCCGCGGGCCCCGCGGGCGGTCAGATCGATTGGAGCGGTAATTTCAGCCTGACCCCGATCGCCTCCGAAGGCACCCTGAAAGTCACCGACGGCCAGATGAAAGCCTGGTGGCCCTATGTCCGCGATGCCTTGCCCCTGGTCCTCGAAGACGGCGTGCTGAACCTCAACACCCGCTACAAGCTGAACCTGTCCAAGGAAACCGAACTGCTGCTCAGCGATGCTTCGGTAAGCATCGCGCCCTTTGCCATCAAGGCCCCGGACGGTCGGCCACTGGCCCGCCTGGAGCGCCTGGACGTCAGTGAGACCACGGTCGACCTGGCCAAGCAGCAAGTGGTGGTCGGCAAGATCCGCAGCCAGAAACTGGAAACCTGGGCAGCCCTGGAAGCCGATGGCCAACTGGACTGGCAGAAACTGTTCGCCAGCCAGCCGGCCAAACCGGCGGCCAAGCCCGCTCCGGCCGCCGCCGATAGCCCGCAGCCGGCGCCCCCGGCGCCAGGCAAACCCTGGCAGGTGCTGCTCAAGGACGTGCAACTGCGCAATTACCAGGTGCACCTGGCGGACCGCCAGGCCAAGCCGGCGGTGGCGCTGGAGGTCGGGCCGCTGAACGTCGACGTGCAGAACTTCGACAGCCTCAACCAGTCGCCCTTCAACCTCAAGCTCGACACCGGGGTGGGCAAGCAGGGCAAGATCCTCGCCAGCGGCGTGGTCAACCTGCAACCGGTCACCGCCAAGCTGGCGGTGCAGACCAAAGACATCGACCTGCGGGTCGCGCAGTCCTACATCAGCCCGTTCATTCGCCTGGAGCTGCGCAGCGGCATGCTCGGCAGCGACCTGGCGGTGGACCTGAAAAACATCGATCCCCTGACATTCAGCGTGACCGGCCGCGCCCAGGTCGACCAGCTGCACACCCTGGACACCCTGAAAACCCGCGACTTCGTGAAATGGCAGCAACTGGTGCTCGAAGGCCTGAACTATCAGCACGGCGACAGCCTGACGATCAACAAGGTCAACCTGCTGCAGCCCTATGCGCGCTTCATGATCAACGATGACCGCACCACCAACATCGATGACTTGCTGATCCCGCAACCGGCCGACAGTGCACCGAAAAGTGCCGCCAAGCCGGCCGCCAAGGAAAAACCCCTGGGCATCCATATCGGCCAGATCGCCATCAACGATGGTTCGGCCAACTTCGCCGACTTCAGCCTGACCCCCAACTTCGCCACGGCCGTCCAGCAACTCAACGGCCAGATCGGCACCATCGACAGCCGCCAGGCCAAACCGGCCAGTGTCGATATCAAGGGTAAGGTCGATCGTTATGCGCCGGTCACCATCAAGGGCAGCGTGAACCCGTTCGATCCAATGGCCGCGCTGGACATCGCCACCAGTTTCAAACGCGTCGAACTGACCACCCTGACCCCCTACTCCGGCAAGTTCGCCGGCTACCGTATCCGCAAGGGCCGGCTCAACCTCGACCTGCACTACGTCATCACCAACGGCCAGCTCAAGGCCGAAAACAAAGTGGTGGTCGAACAACTGGAGCTGGGGGAAAAAGTCGACAGCCCGGATGCCGTGAGCCTGCCCCTGAAACTGGCGGTCGCCCTGCTCAAGGATGTCGACGGCAAGATCTCCATCGAACTGCCGGTGACCGGCGACCTCAACAACCCGCAATTCAGCGTCATGCCGATTGTCTGGCAGACCCTGCGCAACCTGATCGTCAAGGCTGCCGCCGCGCCCTTCAAACTGATTGGCGGGCTGGTCGCGGGCAGTGGTTCGGAAGACCTGGGCAGCGTCTCGTTCGCCCCGGGCTCGAGCGAGTTGAGCCCGGAATCGGAAGCGGCGCTGGTCAAGCTGTCCAACGCGCTCAAGGAGCGTCCGGCCCTGCGCCTGGAGATCGAAGGTACCGCCGCGCAGAGCAGCGATGGCCCGCTGATCGCCGAGCAACGCCTGGAGCGGGAATACCAGTACAACTACTACAAGATGCTCCAGCGTCGCGGCGACAAGGTGCCGGCCCAGGCATCCTTGCTGAAGGTGCCGGAAGGCGAGAAAGGTCCGCTGCTGGAAGGCATCTATCGCACGCGCCTCAAGACCCAGCCACCGGCCGAATGGAAGGATCTGGGCAAGGAAGAACGCACCGCGAAAATGCGTGAAGGCGTGATCCAGTTCTGGAGTGGCAGCGATGCGCTGTTGCGCCAGCTGGGCCAGGAACGGGCCAGCAGCATCAAGGACTTCCTGGTGGACAAGGGCCAACTGGCGGACGACCGGGTCTACTTCATCGACGCCAACCTCGGCCAGGCCGAAAGCGACGGTCGGGTCATTACCCCCATGCACCTGGACGCCGAATAACCACCCTCCCCGCCGACCCGGAAACGGGTCGGCCCTGCGGTTCTCCCCGCCATAAACAGAACAGGCCCCGACACACTGTGCCGGGGCCTGTTCTGTCTACAAAAGGAGCCACCTCCCTGTGGCCATTCGCATGAACCTTCAAGGAAGCGGTAGATGAACCATCTACCGCCTCTTCTCCCTGTCCAGGAAAGACGCTTGCGGCTTACTCGGTTTTCAAACCGTCAGCCGATACCGCCTTCACGCCCTTGATATTCTTGGCGATGTTGACTGCGGTTTCTTTTTGCGCCGCGGTCAGAGCAGTGGTGGAGGACAGGGAAACCACACCCTTGTTGGTTTCGACCTTGATGTCGGTGCCAGGAATGCCTTTTTCAGTTACGAGATCCGCTTTGACTTTGGTGGTGATCCAGGTGTCGGAAGTGGCTTCCTTGGCCTTGGTCACTTCACCCGCCGCGAGCACCATTGGCGCCTGAGTAGCTTGAGTGGTCTGGGCAAATGCAACGTTAGCCATGGTCAGGGTCAGAGCGGTAGCAGTTGCAGCAGCGATAGCGAACTTCTTCATACGAGTAACTCCTGTTCTTCTGGAAAACCTGCTCCAAGTCCTGGCAGCAGGGTTACTTAAGTAGATTGCAGGCGTTATGCCAAGTTCAGAAAAACAACAAAACCCTTAAATATCAATTACTTATAAAAATAACGAAACACTCGCGATCATGCAAAATGCATGATCGGCAAGTAATCTGCATGCAAGTTGCATTTCCAGTGGCGAGCTAACCTCCTGAATTTCCGACACTTTCCCAGAAGGCGCCGTGGCGCGTGGTGTTTCACGCGCCGAGCAGGCAAGCACCGACCTCAACTGCCACTGGCGGTGCAGCCCTTGGGGGAGTAATCGGCGGGGACAGTGGTGGTGCAGACCCAGCCATCGGCCGTGGTGCGAGTCAGGGTGACGGTCTTGTTCAGCACCGGCGCCGGTGCATTGAGGATGGTGCAGCCAATGCTTCCCGCTCCTGTCGAGGCGGAGCCCGCGGCGGTCATGGTGCAGTTCGACGTCGCCGCCTTGCCCCCCACCAGCTCCAGGGTCGGGTCGCTGCCCTGGTTCAGCACGTCCTCGAAGTTGACCTTCAGCGCCGAGGCTTCGGCCAATGCCGCGGTGACCTTGGCCCGCGCCTGGTATTTGGAATACAGCGGCATGGCAAAGGTGGCCAGGATGCCAATGATCGCCACGACGACCAGCAACTCGATCAAGGTAAAACCTTTCTGATACTTCATTTATCTGCTCCAAGCAGGGGATATCCAGGGGTCTGGGCACTCACCAGACAGCCATAGCACAGCCTGTGCCAGCGCCTGCGGCCCCGGGCGAACGGGGTTTTGGCGACACCGACCTGCGGCAGTGAGCGCCAGAAGTCGCACTATCTGACACTTTTTGTCAGCCGAGTGCCCTGGGCCGGTCGTCGTGACGGGCTACGCTGTCACTCGACCCTCGATTGCATTCACTGCCCGCCGCCGTCCAAGGAACGTATCGGGCCATTCAAACTCTATGAGCCGGACGCCGCGCCCCGCGCAGCGGTCCACTCGCTAACGCACAGGGCATTGCCGGCCCTGAGGACATCCATCACAACCGGGACTCGACACCATGGCGGTCAAAGCAGCAAAAGTCAGTGTTTACCTGTGGGAAGGCACCGACAGGCAAGGCAGCAAACTGCGCGGCGAATTGAGCGGCCATACCCCCTCGCTGATCAGGGCCCAGTTGCGCAAGCAAGGCATCAGCCCAGCCAGGGTCAGTAAGAAATCCAGCTCGCTGTTCCAGCGCACGCCCCCGATCAAGGCTCGCGACATCAGCCTGTTCACCCGGCAGTTGGCGACCCTGATCAAGGCCGGCGTACCGCTGCTGCAATCGTTCGACATCATTGCCGAGGGCTTCGATAACCCGAACATGCGCAAACTGCTGGGCGAGCTGAAACAGGACATCGCCGCCGGCAGCAGCTTCACCAGCGCACTACGCAAGAGGCCGCGGTATTTCGACGAGCTGTACTGCAGCCTGGTGGATGCCGGCGAGCAGGCCGGCGCCCTGGAAACCCTGCTGGAGCGGGTGGCGACCTACAAGGAAAAAAGCGAAAACCTCAAGACCCGAATCCGCAAGGCCATGACCTATCCCCTGGCGGTGATCTGCGTGGCGCTGGTGGTCACGGGGATCCTGCTGGTCAAGGTGGTGCCGCAATTCCAGTCGATGTTCCAAGGCTTCGGCGCGCAACTGCCGGTGTTCACCCAACTGGTCATCGCCCTCTCGGAATTCGTGCAGCACTGGTGGTGGCTGCTGGCGGGCGCTCTGTTGCTCAGCGTGTTCGGCCTGCGTCATGCCCACCGGCGCTCACCGCGCTTTCGCCACTGGCTGGACGCGGCCCTGCTGAAACTGCCGTTGGTAGCGCCGCTGCTGTACAAGTCCGCGGTGGCCCGCTACGCCCGCACCTTGTCCACCACCTTCGCCGCCGGGGTACCGCTGGTGGAGGCCCTGGGCTCGGTGGCCGGGGCCACCGGCAACCAGGTGTTCAAGCATGCGGTGAACCGCATCAGGCAGGACGTGGCGACCGGCATGCAGTTGCACTTTTCCATGCGCGCATCCGGCATTTTTCCCGGCATGGCGATCCAGATGACCGCCATCGGCGAAGAATCCGGGGCCCTGGATGGCATGCTGGAAAAAGTCGCGATCCACTACGAGGAAGAGGTCGATACCCTGGTCGACACCCTGAGCAGTCTCATGGAGCCCGTGATCATGGTAGTTTTGGGCACCCTCGTCGGCGGCCTGGTGGTCGCCATGTACTTACCCATCTTCCAACTCGGCACAGCGATCTGAACATGTCATTGACTGAGGTCCTGGCCAGCTACCCGCTGGTCTTCGTAGCATCGATGCTGGTCCTGGGCCTGATTGTCGGCAGCTTTCTCAATGTGCTGATCTGGCGTCTGCCAAAGATGCTCGAGCGCGACTGGCACGCCCAGGCCCGTGACATCCTGGGGCTACCCGTCGAACCTGCCGGGCCGACCTACAACCTGCTGCTCCCGCATTCCCAGTGCCCTCACTGCGCACATTCGATCCGCCCCTGGGAAAACATCCCGGTGTTCAGCTACCTGCTGCTGCGCGGACGCTGCTCCGCGTGCCAGGCACCGATCGGCCGGCGCTACCCGCTGGTGGAGCTGACCTGCGGCCTGGCCTCGGCGTTCGTGGCCTGGCATTTCGGCTTTGGCTGGCAGGCCGTCCTGATGCTGCTGCTGAGCTGGGGCCTGTTGGCGATGAGCCTGATCGATGCCGATCATCAGCTGTTGCCCGACGTGCTGGTGCTGCCGCTGTTGTGGCTGGGCCTGATCGTCAATGGCTTCGAGCTGTTCGTCAGCCTCCACGATGCGCTGTGGGGCGCCGTGGCCGGCTACCTGTGCCTGTGGTCGGTTTACTGGTTGTTCAAGCTGCTGACCGGCAAGGAAGGCATGGGGCACGGTGATTTCAAGCTGTTGGCCATGTTCGGCGCCTGGGGCGGCTGGCAGATTCTGCCGATGACCCTGCTGCTGGCCTCACTGACGGGAGCCCTGGCGGGGATCGCCCTGCTGCGCCGCAACCGTGCGCAAATGTCCACGCCTATCCCTTTCGGTCCCTTTCTGGCCATTGCCGGCTGGATTGCCTTGCTCTGGGGTGGTCAAATAACCGGCTCCTATTTGCAGTTTGTCGGTTTCAGATGACCAAGCCTGTTTTCAAACCCTGGATCCTCGGCCTTACCGGCGGTATCGGCAGTGGCAAAAGTGCTGCGGCCCAGCACTTCATCGACCTGGGCATCCATGTGGTGGATGCCGATCACGCTGCCCGCTGGGTGGTGGAACCCGGCCGTCCGGCCCTGGCCCGCATTGCCGAGCATTTCGGCGACAGCGTGCTGCAGGCCGATGGCCAGTTGGACCGCGCGGCGCTGCGCAAGCTGATCTTCGAGGTGCCACAACAACGCCTCTGGCTGGAGGCCTTGCTGCATCCGTTGATTGCCGATGAAATCACCGCGCACCTGGCCCGCGCCGAGTCGCCCTACGCGATTCTGGTGTCACCGCTGCTGATCGAATCCGGACAATACGCGATGACCCAACGGATCCTGGTGATCGATGTGCCGCAACAACTGCAGATCGAGCGGACCCTGCAACGCGACCGGATCAGCGAACAGCAGATCCAGGCGATTCTCAAGGCCCAGGCGACTCGCGAAGATCGCCTGAGCCATGCCGACGATGTGCTGGTCAACGACCACGACCTCGCCTGGCTGCACAGCGAGGTCGAACGCCTGCATCACTTTTACCTTACCTTGCGTGGAGGCCAGTCATGAGCCAACCCCTGACCGTGGAATGTCCAACCTGCGGTGCGCCCGTGGAGTGGACCGCGAGCAACGTCAACCGTCCGTTCTGCTCGGACCGCTGCAAACTGATCGACCTCGGCGCCTGGGCCGCCGAAGAACACAAGATTCCGGTCAGCCCGGATGCCGAGGACGATCTGTTTTCCGACGACCTGCCGCCTCGCGCCCACTGAAGCCTCAAGGCCGCATGAAACCGTAGTCCTGCGTATCGTCGAGGTTCTCCGCGAGAAACTGCAACTCGTCGGCCAGATCCTCGGCGCTGCGCACCCGCCGACTCTCCTGCACCACCGCGCTGAGCAGGGCGCGCAGGCTCAAGCCCGGTTCGAAACCCTCTTCCTGAGCAGTATCCAGACTCCTGCGTATTTCCTGCCGCGCCCATTCATACACACTCATGACCCTGCTCCCGAACGGTTTTTGCCGAGCATGGGACCGCGTCTGCCGAACGTGTTTGATATGGATCAAGAACGCGGATCGTCGTCCTTCCAGGGCGCCGAGAGGTAACGGGTGCGGTTGAAGGTTTCCAGCCATTCGGGGCAGAACACCACCAGGGCGCTGATCACCATGCCGTTGATGAAAGCCTCGGGAAAGATGATCAGCCACAGGTAGCCGATGAAGTCTTCCAGCCATTCCGGCATGGCAAAACGCCCGTCGAACCACAGCAGCCCCAGGCCCACCAACAGGCACAGCAAGGCCGACAGCGCGGCGGCAAAAAAACCGGAACAGAAGATATACACAAAGGGATTACGCGGCTGCGCGCGCTCCACCAGGATCGCGCAGCATTCGGTGACCAGCACCGGCAGCAGGATCAGCAAGGCGCCGTTGATGCCGACCGCAGCCAGGTCCTGGCGGCCCAGCGCGACCAGGCCCACCTGGGCAATCAGCCCGCCGACGATCGCCAGCGGCCAGTCCAGCAACAGGGTCACGGCCGTCATGCCGATGAAGTGATAGGACACGCCGGTATCGAAATCCCGGCGCACCAACCACAGCATGAACAAGGCGAACACCGTACCGAACAGCAGATGCTGGCGTCGGCTGTCGCTGAACAGCTCGACCCAGGGCGCGCGCCAGGCGGCCCAGACCAGCACCGGCACATAGATCAGCCAGCCGACGCCGAGGGTGAGCGGCGACAGCAGCGCGGCGCTGATCATGGCTGCGCCTGCTCCAGCGCCGCACGCAGTTCGGCGGCCGTGCCGTACTCCCGTTGAGCCACCAGCCGGCCATTGTCGAGTTGCAGCCACAGGACTTTATCCACAGCCCCGGCGTAGCGCGGCGCTACCCGCCCGTCACGGTCGAGCATGATCCGGTAGCCATAATCACGCATCGCCGGCACCGCAAACATCCTGGCGATCACCGCCGGCATACGCTGGATGTCCGCGACAAATACCGTGTGTCGCGCCTCCAGATAACCCGCAGGACGATCCTGCAAGGCGGTGTTGACCAGCTTGGCGCCGTCCATGCTGCGCGCCACCAGCAGGGTCCGGGTCTGCCCGTCGAGGCTATAGGCCCGGTCGAATTGATCGAGCAAGGTCCAGGGCGCCAGACGCTCGCCGACTTCCACTGCATGCGCCAGCAAGGGCATGCAACCCAGCAACAGCAACGACCAATACCTCACAGTTTTTCCCCTTCCTTTGGTTAGTCCACAAGCGTTCAGTCTACACCGCCAGGGCATCCGCCCGAGGGCTGCGCCAGCTTTCAGGAAGCCCGCAATCCCGGGCGAAAAGGAATAAATCGCCACGGGTTGGACAAGAGTCCCCCCCTGAACAACACTCCATTTTATCCGTCACGCCTCGCTCACGAATGAGCCAACTTCGTGACACATGCCCAGGCTGCCATTCGTCCTGGATGCGCAAAACCGTCAAAAAACCGATGCATAATGCAAAAAAAAGGTTAATCTGCCATAATTAGTCAATTACTTGACCATCAAAGCAGAAAAGCAGTATTGTTTGGCCATCATAGGCCGCCAAAAAACAGACTTTTTTTGCAGTAAGCCTTAGTTTTTTCAGCCTGCCTCTGTAGTGGCTTCACCCTTAACAGAGCTGGGTTTTTACCTGGCAGCGACGGGATTCGATGCTTACGAAATCGATTGATAGCAGGTTTCTGACCCGAACCGGATTCATGGAACTCTTCATTTCGGGGGTGAAACTGACGCACGCCCTGTCCGCCGCCCTGCCTGGAATCCTGCTGCTCCTGAGTCTTGAATCCGCCAGTGCGGATGTCTGGCCAACCGTCCTTGGCCTGCTGCTGTTCTTTGCCGTGATCACCGTCATCCTGTTCCAGGCCCAGGGGGTCTACTCCGAAGAGTTCTTCAGCAATCGCCTGCGCCTGCGCACGATGCTGGTGGCCTGGACCTCCGCCTTCTGCATCCTGCTGGTCATGTACCTGGGGCTGCACCTGCTGCCGGTCTTCAGCCTGCAGGACCTGGCTGTCTGGTTCATCGCCAGCCTCGTGCTGTTTGGTATCGAGCGTCTGTTCCTGCTGCGCCTGTTCCACTCGTGGATGGCCAGCGGCAAATACCTGCAACGCACGGTGATCCTCGGTTTCAGCGAGAGCGCGCTGTTCCTTGCCGAACACATGCAGCGCCACGGCGATATCCGCTCCGGCCTGATCGGTTTCATCGACGATCGCAGCGACCGCGTGCCCAAGGCCTTCTGCGACCTGCCCTTTCTGGGCAACACCCAGAACCTGGAAGAGCTGATCCGTTCCGAGCAGGTCAACCAGGTCCTGATCGCCCTGCCCTGGGCCGCGCACGCGCGCATCGGCGAGCTGGTGCAGCGGCTGCGGCAGTTGTCAGTGAATGTCGCCCTGGTGCCCGACATCACCACCCTGCGCTTCGGCCACAACCGCATGACCGATGTCGGCGGCATCCTGATGTTCAACACCTCGGAGTTGCCGTTGCGCGGCTGGGCGCCGCTGATCAAGCGCTGCGAGGACATCATCCTCGCCCTGCTGGGCCTGGTGCTGCTGTCCCCTGTGCTGCTGGCCACCGCCGTGGCGGTGAAACTCGATTCCAAGGGCCCCGTGCTGTTCCGGCAAAAGCGCTACGGCTACAACGACCGGCTGATCCGCGTGTTCAAGTTCCGCTCGATGTATGTCGAGCAGGCGGACCTCAATGCCGAACGGCAGACCACCCGCGAAGACCCGCGAATCACCCGGGTCGGACGCTTCATTCGCAAGACCAGCATTGATGAGTTGCCCCAGCTGTTCAATGTGCTGATGGGCAACATGTCGATTGTCGGGCCTCGCCCCCATGCCACCGCCACCAAGGCGGCGGGCGTGCCGTTCGAACAGGCGGTGCGCGAATACAGCTCGCGCCACCGGGTCAAGCCCGGTATCACCGGCTGGGCGCAGATCAATGGCTACCGGGGAGAAACCGACACCCTGCAGAAAATCCAGAAACGAGTGGAGTACGACCTCGATTACATCTCCAAGTGGTCGGTCTGGCTGGATCTGTACATCGTTTTCATGACGGTTCCGGCCGTCCTTTCGACGAAGGAAGTCTACTGATGAGCGCATTCACTGGATTGATCCCTTGCATTATTTCCGGCGGCTCGGGCTCGCGCCTGTGGCCTGTCTCTCGACAGAACATGCCCAAGCCATTCATCCGCATGCGCGATGGGCAGAGCCTGCTGCAAAAAACCTTCGTCCGCGCCAGCAACCTGGCGGACGTCAGTTGCGTGGTCACGGTGACCAACCGCGAGCTGTTGTTCCGCTCGCTGGACGAGTACCGCAGCGTCAATCAGGGCAAGCTGGGCCTCGACCTGCTGCTCGAGCCATTCGGGCGCAATACTGCCGTGGCCATTGCCGTGGCGGCCCTGCATGTGCGCGAGTACTGGGGCGACGAGGCACAGCTGCTGATCCTTCCGGCCGACCACCTGATCCTCGACCAGGATGCCTTCGCCGCCGCCGTGAGCAAGGCGCGCAGCCTCGCCGAAGACGGTTACCTGGCGACCTTCGGCATTCAGCCCGACAAGCCCGAGACCGGTTTTGGCTACATCGAACAGGGCCCGGCGCTGAAGGAAGGTTTCCAGGTCGCGCGCTTCGTCGAAAAACCCAACCTGGCCACCGCCCAGGCCTACGTCGACAGCGGCAACTACCTGTGGAACGCCGGGATGTTCTGCTTCCGCGCCGATACCCTGCTGCAGGAACTGACCCTGCACGCTCCCGAAGTGCTGAGCGCCGCCCGGGCCTGCCTGGAACAAGGCATGACCCTGGACAACAAGCACTGCCGCCAGCGCGAACTCGATGCCGACAGCCTGAGCCGCGCCCCGGACGTTTCGATCGACGTGGCCCTGATGGAACGCTCCGAGCGGGTCGCCGTGGTGCCCTGTGACCTGGGCTGGAGCGACATCGGTTCCTGGGATGCGTTGCGCCAGCTGACCCCGAGCGACGCCGCCGGCAACCAGGTCAACGGCGAAGCCATCCTGCATGACGTGAGCAATTGCTATATCGACTCGCCCAAGCGTGTGCTCGGCGCCGTTGGCGTCAGCGACCTGATCATCGTCGACACCCCGGACGCGCTGCTGGTGGCCGACGCCTCGCGGACCCAGGACGTGCGCCATATCGTCACCGAGCTCAAGCGCCTGGGCCACAGCGCCTACAGCCTGCACCGCACGGTCACCCGGCCATGGGGGACCTACACCGTGCTGGAGGAAAGCAGCCGCTTCAAGATCAAGCGCATCATGGTCAAGCCCAAGGAGTCGCTGTCGCTGCAGATGCACCATCACCGCAGCGAGCACTGGATCGTGGTCAGCGGTGCCGCCCTGATCACCAATGGCGACCTGGAGGTCCTGCTCAACAGCAACGAATCCACCTATATCCCCGCCGGCCATAAACACCGCCTGAGCAACCCCGGGATCATCGACCTGGTGATGATCGAAGTGCAAAGCGGCGAGTACCTGGGCGAAGACGACATCGTGCGTTTCGAAGACGTCTATGGCCGTGCCCCGGCGCAGGTCAAACCATGATGAAGGTGGCGCTGATCATTCCCGCCCGCAACGCCGGAGCGCACCTCGATCGGTTGCTGCCGGCGCTGGCCGCCCAGACGCTGCAACCGGACACCGTGCTGGTGGT
This sequence comes from Pseudomonas sp. SBT1-2, assembly GCF_028640875.1. Taxonomy (NCBI): domain Bacteria; kingdom Pseudomonadati; phylum Pseudomonadota; class Gammaproteobacteria; order Pseudomonadales; family Pseudomonadaceae; genus Pseudomonas; species Pseudomonas sp. SBT1-2. The sequence goes on from NZ_JAQZAA010000099.1 coordinate 14,687, forward strand.
CGACAGCAGCTCGACGGACGACACCGTCAGCCGCTTCCGGCAGTTCGGTGCCCGGGTGGAGGTCATCGCCGCCCAGCAGTTCAACCATGGCGGCACCCGCCGCTGGGCGAGCGAACAGGTGGACGCCGACGCGCTGATCCTGCTGACCCAGGATGCGATTCCGGCCACGCCCCAGACCTTCGCCAACCTGATCCAGGAACTGGAAGAAGACCCGCGGATCGGCCTCGCCTACGGTCGTCAGTTGCCGCACCCCGGCGCCGGGATTCTCGAAGCGCAGTCGCGCCACTTCAACTACAGCCCGCAGAGCCGCAGCAAAAGCCTGGCCGACGCCGGGGAGCTGGGGATCAAGACCTGCTTCAGTTCGGACTCGTTTTCCGTCTACCGGCGCAGTGCCCTGCAAGCAGTGGGCGGCTTTCCCGAGGACGTCATCGGCAGCGAGGACGCCCACGTCGCGGCGCGCATGCTGCTCAACGGTTATCTGGTGCGCTACGCCGCCAGTGCGTGCGTACAGCATTCGCACAGCTACAGTCTGATGCAGGAGTTCCGCCGTTATTTCGATATCGGCGTGTTTTATGGCCGCGAGCCCTGGATCCGCGAAGCCTTCGGCAGCGCGGGTGGAGAAGGCAAGCGTTACGTCCAGGCCGAGTTGCGCGCCTTGCGTGACGCCGGCCAGTTGCAACGTGTACCCGAAGTGCTGCTGCGCAGCGCGCTGAAGCTGTTGGGCTATCGCCTCGGCCACGCCGAACAGCATCTGCCGACACCGCTCAAGCGTCGCTTGAGCATGTTCTCAAACTACTGGACCTGAGCTGTCATGATGACTATTAACCGACCTTCCCGGCTTTGTCTGTTGAGCATCCTGACCGCCTCCCTGTGGCTGGGCGGCTGCTCGACCCCCGCCCATGTCGCGCTCCCTGACAGCGACACCCTCAAGGCTCGCCACGCGGCGGCACTGACCCTGGCCGACCTGCCGCCAGCCCAGGTGCTGATCCAGAGCGGCGACACCCTGCGCATCGTGCGCGATGCCCAGGAGCCGGCCGCCACCGACGACATGACGCTGTTCGTGGTGCGCCCGGACGGTTTCATCTCGATGCCCAACATCGGCCGGATCAAGGCCGCGCTGCTGACCCCGGAAGACCTGGGCAAGGAAATCACCAAACGCTACACCCGTGTCTACCGCGAGCCCGAAGTGACCGTGAACATCGCCATTGCCCCAAGCAACCGGGTGTTCATCGGCGGCGCGGTGGCCAACCCGTCGTTCTTCAACCTGGCCGGCACCGTGTCGGTGGAGCAGGCCCTGCTCAGCTCTGGCGGCGTCCTGCCGTCGGCCGACAGCTCCAACATCGCCCTGCTCCGGACCGGCCCCGACGGCAAGTACAAGATGTACTTCGTCGACCTCAGCAACATGCTCAGCAACCCCAACCATCCGCTGGTCGCCCTGCAGCGCGGCGACCTGATCTACGTGCCGCAATCGACCATCGGCAGCACGGTGGAAGCGGTGGACATGTACTTCACCAAGCTGTTCCCGGTTAACAAAGGGATCGGCCTGGGCTTCAACTACGACTTGAACAGCCAGGATGTAAGAAACAGCGGCAACAGCACGACCAACATCGAAAACGTCAATAACATTTCTCAGTAGACAGGAGTGATGCGTTTGATCGGCCTCCATCAGCCACTGCTACAAGTACTTTCAACGGAGTGATCCCGTGATCGAAATACGCTCTCTACGCGACCTGTTGCGCCTGTTCTTCATATTCCGCCGCGAGTTCAAGCTGGCGGTCGTCACCACCATCGTGGTCGCGGTACTGGGCGCCTTCCTGCTGCCGACGCGCTACGAGTCGGACGCGCGCCTGCTGGTCAAGCCCGGGCGCGACAGCACCACGGTGCCGATCGAGGCCAGCAATCGCCAGACGCTGATCTCGCCCAGCACCCAGCACGACCCGATCGTCGATGAGGAGAAGATGCTCACCGGCCGGCCGATCGTGCACATCGTCGCCCAGCGCTACCTGGAACTGAGCGCGGCTGCCGAACCCCAGGGTTTCTGGAAGACCCTCAAGTTCTACGCCAAGAAGGCCATGGGCACGGCCATCGATGCGCTGCGCAGCCTGCTGCAACTGGTCGGCCTGTCGGAGCCGCAGAGCCCGCAGGACCGCCTGGCGACCCGCCTGGAAAAGAACTTCCAGGCCAGCCATGAAGCGGGCTCCTCGGTGATCGATATCAGCTTTACCTGGGACGACCCGGAAGTCGCGCAGCAGGTGGTGAAAATCTGGGTCGACACCTTCCTCGAGGAACGCGCCCGGGTCCTCGGTCGCAAGAGCCTCTACGCCTTCTATGAGGGCGAAGGCAACAAGGTGGCCGCGCAGATCCTCAGCCTCAAGGAACAGTTGCAGGGCCGCCTGAAGCAGATCGATTCGATCAGCGTCGATGCCCGCCTGGAAAACCTCACCAGCCAGATCGACCGGCTGACCGACGCCCGGGTCAATGCGCAGAACCAGCTGTCCGGGATCAGCAGCTTCCTGATCAACGCCCGCCAGCAGATCCTCGATCAGCCCGTCGAAGTGGTGACCAGTCGCGAGACCAGCCTCAACCCGACCCAGCTCGACCTCAAGCGCCAGCTCAACACCCTGCAAGTGGAACGCGCGCGCCTGCTGCGCACCTATTTGCCCGAGGCGCCGGCGGTCAAGCAGATCGAACAGAACATCCACGACCTGCAGGCCCTCAGCGAACAGGAAGAGACCCGCCTGGAACGCTCGAAGAACATTGCGCCCAATAGCCTGGTGACCAACGTCAAGCAGCAGGTCATCGATGCCCAGCTGCAACAACGCCGGCTGACCGGACAGATCGAGAACTACGACAAGACCCTGGCCACCCTGCGTGCCGAACGCGACCGGGTGCTGACCGACGAGCCTGAACTCAACCGCCTGACCCAGCAGTTGCGCACCGCTGAAAAGAGCTACGCGCTGTACTCGGAAAACCTGGAACAGGCGCGCATCGACCACGAACTCGACAGCAGCCAGATCAGCAACATCGCGATCATCGAGCACGCCACCTTCAACCCGGCGCGGGTCTTCCCCAAGAGCCTGCTGATCCTGCTGTTCGCCATTCCCGCGGGGATCGCCGTGGGTCTTTTGACCATCTATGTCTGCTACCTGCTGGACCAGCGCATCCACGACGGCTCGCGCCTGCCGGAGCTGTTCCAGGTGCCGCTGTGGGGCAGCGTGCCGGACCTCGAGGACGCCACACCCGCAGCGATGACCGCGAGCATCTACCGGCTCTACAGCCTGTTGCCCATGGACCGCATCGAGAGCCAGGGCCTGACCCTGGGCCTGACCTCGGCGCGCCATGGCGAAGGCGTGAATTTCATCCTCGAACGCCTGCGCCGCCTGCTGGAAGAACGCGGCCATCGCGTGCGGGTCAATGACAGCGCGCCGGCCCAGCCCGGTGAAGTGCTGCTGCTGGATGCCTCGGCCCTGTTGTCGAACCAGGAGGCCTTCCTGATCCTGCGCCGCGCCGACCTGATCGCCCTGGTGATCGAGGCTCGGACCAGCACCGTGCCGATGATCGAGAATGCGCTGTCGCTGCTGACCACCGCCTTCGGCAAGGTCGACGGGCTGATCCTCAACCGTCGTCGCTTCGAAGTACCGTCCAGGGTGCTGGAGCGGATCAACAGCTGGCGCGGTGCCGCCTGATGCGTATCGCCTTGCTGGCCCCGCTGCCGCCGGAACAGACCGGTATCGCCGACTACGCCGCGCATTTCAGCAATGCGCTGCGCGGCCTTGGCATCGAGGTGCTGACGCCGCTGGCCGGCTGTCACGATCCCGCGGAACAGCTGACGCGCCTGCGTGCCTTCGACTGGACGGGCGTCGACCTGGTGCACGCCGAACTCGGGGGTGGCCGCTTCGGCGAATTCCAGGCGCTCGACTACCTGAGCAGCGAACAACCGCGGATCCCGCGCACCGCCACCGTGCACGACCCGGAACGCCTGATCTGGCGGCGCGCCCGGCTGTTCTGGCCGCTGACCCTGCTCGAACGCCTGCCGCACCCGCTGCCGCAAGCGGCGGCGCTGCTCGCCGACCCGCTGACCCTGCATGAAGAACGGCGCCTGGCCCGTGGCATGCGCCGGCTGATTACCCTGACCCGGCTGGGCGGCGACTGCCTGCGCCAGCGCATGGGCCTGCAGCCGCAACAGGTAGCGGTGATCGCCCACGGCAACCTGCCGATCCCGGCAGCCGAACTGCCGCCGCTGGTGCCGCTGCGCCTGCTGTACTTCGGCTTCATCTACCGCGGCAAGGGCATCGAGGACCTGATCGAAGCCCTGGCCCGCACCCTGGCGGCCAACCCGCAGTGCCGTGGCCAGGTCCGCCTGACCCTGGCCGGCGGCACCGCCCCGGAAATGACCTTCGACCCGGCCGGCAACTACCTCGACGGCCTGCGCCAGCGTATCCGCGAACTGCAACTGGACGATGTGGTGGACTGGCAACTGGACCTGCCGTCCGCCGAGATCGCCCGCACCATCCAGGCCCACCATGTGATGGTGCTGCCGTACCGGGAATCGAAAAAGCTCGCCTGGCTCGGCCAGATGCGCGGCACCAGCGGCGCCCTGTCCTGGGCCAATGCCTGCGGTCGCGGGGTCGTCACCTCCAATGCCCGGGCCTTTGCCGAAGAGGTTGCCGGCGGCAATGGCGTGACCTATCAGCAAGGCGATGTCGAAGCGCTGAGCCAGCACCTGAGCCGCCTGGTGCTGGAGCCCGAACTGGCCCGCCAGTGGGCCGCGCGGGCCAGCGAGGCCGGGCACCAGCGTGAGTGGAGCGCGACCGCGCGCCGTTTTGCCGAACTGTTCAATGAAGTGTGCAAGGAGCGATCGATATGAAGACCCGACCAGGCCTCGAACGTCGCCCGCTATTGCGCTATCTGCCGCTGGTGGCCGCGCTGGCGGTGGGCGGCGCCCTGCTGCTCAGCGAACAAGTCGATGCCACGCCGATCAACCTGGCTCCCGATCGCACCCTGGTGTGGAAGGACTACCTGGGGGTCAACGCGCACTTCCTGTGGTTCACCCCGCAGCAATACCGCAAACAGATCGCCGCCTATAAACAGCTCGGCCTGCAATGGGTACGGGTCGACCTGCACTGGGACCGGCTCGAGCCCACCGAAGAGGGTTACCAGCTCAGCACCCTCGACGAACTGGACCGGACCCTGAGCGACGCGAAACTCAAGTCGCTGTTCTACCTCGTCGGCTCGGCGCCCTTCGTGACCACCGCTCCCAAGGGCGGGCCCTTCCAGGATCAGTACCCGCCGCGCGATCCGAAAGTCTTCGCCACGCGCATGGCGATGCTGGCCCAGCGTTACCCGAACATCGACGCCTGGCAGGTGTGGAACGAACAGAACATCCCCAACAACTGGCGGCCGAAACCCGATGCCAAAGGCTACGGCGAACTGTTGCTGGCGACTCATCAGGCGCTGAACCAGGTGGCGCCGGACAAGACCCAGGTCATGGGCGGCATGGCCTACTACAGCCAGATGCCGACCCAGCGCAACGCGCTGATGTTCGAAAAACTCGGCGAACTGGGCGTGCAGAGCCTGGGCATGGTCGCCGCCTACCACCCGTATTCGGAAACCCCGGAAACGGATGAACCAGGCAAGAACGAAGTGCTGCTGCGCGGCAAGCAGCTCAACGACATGCTGCACGGCGCCGGCCTGAAGAGGGTCTGGGCCACCGAGTGGGGCTGGTCGAGCTACGCCGGGCCCAAGGAGATGCAGCGGCTGATCGGCGTCGACGGCCAGGCCGACTACACCCTGCGCCGCCTGGCGTTGATGAGCGATCAGGACTACGAGCGGATCTTCCTCTTCGCCCTTTCCGATCTCGACTCGCGCGCCTCGGCCCGCGACCAGCATTACGGCCTGCTCGACCTCAACGGCGAACCCAAGCCGGTGTACAAGGCGCTCGCGCGGTTTCTCGAGATCACCGGCGCGCGCCTCAAGCCCGGCAAGACGCCCGTGCTGGAAAACCTGCCCGACACCTTCTACAGCGTGTCCTGGACCCGCGACGACGGTAAGCGCCTGCTGATGTTCTGGAGCGCCAAGGGCGGCACCATCAAATTGCCGCAAGTGCACCAGGCCGAGCTCTACGATCCGCTCAGCGGAACCCGGGCCAGTCTCGACGCCGCGGACGGCATCCAGCCGACCGTGAAATCGTCCCTGCAGATTCTCGTGTGGTAATCGATCTCGACCTGGAGTGCCGTACGTGAAGATTCTCTGGATTCTCCCCTACCTGCCCTGGCCCATGACCAGCGGTGGCAAGACTCGCCAGTTTCACTTGCTGCGGACCTTGAGCGAGCGGGGTCATCGCATCACCTTGCTGGTGCAGTCGAAGACCGAGGCCGATGCCGCCACCCGCGCCACCCTCGAGCCCTGGCTGGAGCGCCTGATCGTGGAGCCCCGGCGCCCGCTGAAACATCCGGTCACGCTGCTGGCCGGGCTGTTCGCGCCCTGGCCGCTGCTGACCACAGTCAACGGTGTGTCACGTCCGTTGCGCGAGCGCTTCGACAGCCTGCTGCAGGAGCCCTGGGATGTGATCCAGGTCGAGCACAGCTACAGCCTGCAACCCTATCTGCAACCGCTGCTGCGGGCCGGCCGGGACTTCGTGCTCACCGAGCACAACCTCGAATCCAGCCTGGGCGGCGCGACCTATGACCGCTTCCCGGCCTGGGCCAGCCTCTTCGTGCGCTATGACCAATGGCGCTGCCGGCAGTGGGAACGCAAGGCGTTCGATTCGGCCCGCCAGGTGGTCGCGGTGACCGAAAGCGATGCCCAGGCCATGCGCCAGCTGACCCGTACCCCGGTCGAGGTGGTGGTCAACGGCGTCGACAGCCGCAGCTTTGCCGAAGTCTCGGCCGACCCGCAGAGCCAGCGGGTGCTGTTTGTCGGCAACTACGAATACGCGCCGAACCTGGACGCCGTGCAGTGGATGCTCGACGAGATTTTCCCGCGGGTCTGGAGCCACTGCCCCGAGGCGCGCCTGGCGGTGGCCGGGTATGCCTTGCCGGCCAACTGGCCCGAACGCTGGACCGACAGCCGCATCGAGTGGGTCGGCTTCGTGCCGGACCTGCCCGATCTGCAACGACGTTGCGCGCTGTTCATCGCGCCGTTGCGCCAGGGCGGCGGCTCCAAGCTCAAGGTGCTCGAAGCCATGGCCGCCGGCCTGCCGCTGGTCAGCACCGCACAAGGCGCCTCGGGCCTGGCCATCCGCCCCGAGGAACATTACCTGGCAGGCGACAATGCCCAGGCCCTGGCCGATGCCGTGATTCGCCTGTTGAGCGAGCCGACCCTGGCCGCCCAACTGGCCGGCGCCGCCCGCCTGTATGCCCGCCAGCATCATGACTGGGCCGTAGCCGGCGACGAGCTGGAACAGATCTACCGGACCCTGCCCTCCACACAGGAGCATCCCGCATGCGTGTAGCCCTCGATTATCGTCCGGCCACGGTCGCTCCCTCTTCGGGCATCGCCCGTCAGGTCAAGGCACTGGAACAGGCCCTGCGCGCCCGTGAAGACACCGAATTGCTGCTGGTGAGCGAAGCGCCACTGGAGCATGAGCAACGCCAGACCGCCTTCTGTCCGGCCTGGCCGAGCCCCCTCGATGGCGTGCAACGCCCCGGCGTGCGCCTGCGCTTCGAACGCAAATTCTTGCCGGCGACCATTCGCGAGCAGTCGGTCGACCTGTACATCGCCACCGCCAACATGGGCCTGCCCATCGGCCACAAGCCGGCGGGTACCCGTTATGTGCTGATCCTGCATGACCTGTTCCAGCTGACCCAGCGCAACTTCCACCGCTCGCAGCTCAAGGCCCTGGCCTATCGGCTGATCGATGCCGTGTCGATCGCCTGGTCAATCTGGGTCGCCGATGAAGTCTGGTGCCCTTCGCGGTTTTCCTGCAGCGAAGCGGCCCGGCTGTTTCCCTGGGCGCGGCCGAAGTTCCGCGTGCTGAACAACCTGGTGCCGGAGTTCCAGGGCGCCATCGGCCCACTGCCGGCGGGCCTGCCCGAGCGCTACTGGCTGGCCGTCGGGACGCGGGAGCCGCGCAAGAACATGCCGTTCTTCATCGAGCAGTGGCAGCGCTGCCGCCAGGAAAACCCGCAAGTACCGGAGCTGGTCCTGGTCGGCCACGCCAGCGACCTGCCGGCGAACCTGAGCCAGTTGCCCGGCCTGCATTGGGTCAATGGCGTCAGCGACGAGCAGTTGCAGGCCCTGTACCAGCATGCCGACTGCCTGTGGCAACCCTCCTACGCCGAAGGCTTCGGCCTGCCGGTGGTCGAGGCGCTGTGGCAGGGCACGCCGGTGGCGGTGGCCAGGGGCTCGGCCCTCGACGAAGTGTCTCCGCCCAGCGCGCGACGCTTCAATGCCCGTGATCGCGCCAGCCTGCGCAACGCGCTGATCGAACAGGCCCAGGACAGCAACAGGCCGGATCCGGACAGCCTGCGCGACTGGGCCCGGCAATTTGCCGAACCGACCTACCGCCAGCGCCTCGATACCTTGCTCACAGGGCTCTTTCACTGATGCTGCCAGGAAAATTCATTGGCCTGACCCTGGGGTTGATCTTCGGGATTCTGTTGTGGGCCCTGCCACCGGCAAAAGTCATCTTCGTGGTGATCGGCCTGGCCGTGACCCTGACGCTGATCCGCAAGCCGCTGTGGGGCCTGCTGATCTTCGCCGTGCTGGCCACCTGCATTCCTTACACCACGCTGCAACTGGGGATTCGCACCACGGTCAGTGAGGCGGTGCTGGGCCTGACGTGGGTCGGGTTGTTCTGGCAATCGTTCATCGGCAAGACCCGCAACCTCATGCTCTGGCGTCCCACCGAACGGGCCATGGCCTGGCTGATGCTGTTCAGCGCCATTCCCTTTGTCTGGGGCATGCTGATCATTCATGCCGACGGCAACGGCCCGGTGAACTGGGTGCGCTGGCTGATGAACCTGTCGCTGCTGTTCATGGTGCCGCTGCTGCTGCGCACCGATGCCGACCGCGACAAAGTGGTGATCGCCCTGCTGCTGGGCACTCTGCTGATGCTGCTGTTGTCGATCGGCATGTTCATCAAGTCGCGCAACGCGATGTCGATGATCCCGATCCTCACCGACCTCAAGTACGCCCACCCGGAAGCGGTGAAGGACATCTTCTCCGCCAACTACCAACGCATGGCATCGCCCTGGGTTCACCCCAACCTCACGGGCGGCGTGCTGGTGCTGTTCATTCCCCTGGCGCTGCTCTATGGCTGGACCCGCACCGGTGCGCGTCGGGCCCTGGGGCTGGCGGTGGCAATCCTCGGTTGCGCCGGGCTGCTGCTGAGTATTTCCCGCGGGGCGATCCTGGCCCTGGCCCTGGTGCTGATCTGGCTGACCTACAAACGCGTGCCCTACAGCGGCCGGATCATCGGCCTCGGGGCGGCTTTCGCGGTGGCCCTGGTGATGTTCTATCCACCGCTGCAGGAACGCCTGATGACCATGTTCTCGGCGACCAACGCCAGTACCGAAGTGCGTTTCGACGAGTACGCGAAATTCCCCGAGGCGATGATGCGCTACCCGCTGGGCATCGGCTTCAAGGTCGATCCGCCGGTACCGGGCACCAACCTGCCGGGCATCTCCAACCTGTGGCTGAACTTCATCTACAAGATCGGCATTCCGGGGATGTTGCTGTTCATCGCCGTCACCCTGTTGTGGTGGCGCGAAGTGCGCCCGCTGGCGCCGATCCGTCAGGTGACCGCTGACAACGCGCTGTGGCTGGGCTGCATTTCCGGCCTGCTGGCAGCATTGCTGACGGGTCTGTTCGACCACTACTTCAGCTTCACTTTCGTACTGATCGGTCTGTTCTGGCTGTTGATGGGCATGAGCCTGCAACAGGTCCGGTTACGCCCGGCCATCACCCTCCCTCTCAACAACCCCAAGGATCGCCAAGCATGAAACACCGTATTTTCCATTCTGCGGATCTGCCGGAACGCCTGCCGGCCCTGGCCTCGGAGCTGGGCGTCAGCCACGATGAACTGCTCGAGGCCTACAGCTGGGGGCTGAACAACGACGTGCTGTTCGTCGAGGGCGACGGCGAGCAGGCGCGCTACAGCGTCTGCTCGGTGGACATCGAACAGATCATCGAGCATCCCCTGGCCCGACGCCTGTATGGTCGTTTGAAGCAGGACATCCCCACCACCCTGGTGCCGCGCTACGGCAAGAACCTGGCCACCCTCAAGGACCGCTGGTTGCGGGCCTGGGAACAGGCCTACAACATCCTGATCAACAAGATCCCCAGCCATCACGTGCGCATCGCCTGGCTGCGCCTGGGCGGCGCGAAAATCGGCAAGGGCTCGACCATCTGGCGCAACACCGAGGTGCTGGGTGTGGAAAACCTGGTGATCGGCGATGACAGCGTGATCGCCTGGCATTGTCAGATCGACGCCCGGGCCGGGCTGATCATCGGCGATCATGTGACGATCGCCTCTCACGTGCTGATTCTCGCCGGCGGCCATGACCCGATGAGCCCCGAGTTCTGGTCGGTGTCCGCGCCCATCTACATCGATGACTACGCCTGGATCGCCACCCGGGCGCTGCTTGCCCATGGTTCGCATATCGGTCGCGGGGCGGTAGTGACCGCCAACACCCTGGTGGCCAAGGCCGTTCCCCCCTACAAGATCATCGGTGGCAGCGGTGCCAAACCCATGGGCGAGCGCCCTCACGACCTGAACTACAAGGTGGGTGGCAAAGGCCTGTTCACCCTGTTCTATTGATGCTCGGCAGCACCCTGCTGCTGACCCTGGCGACCCTCGCCGGGCTGCTCGCCGGTTTTGCCCGCGAATGGCTGCTGGTGGCGGCCTGGGGCGCGGGCAGCCGCAGCGATGCGTTCCTGGTCGCGGTGTTCATTCCCGAAGCCCTGCGCATGACCCTGGCGGCCGGTATCCTGGCGGCCGCGGCCCTGCCGCTCTATCAGGAGCGCGACGCCCGGCGCCAGCACGCCTGGCTGGCCGGCCTGAGTCCGCGCCTGCTGGGCCTGGGACTGGGGCTCTATGCCCTGCTGGCCTTGAGCGCGCCGCTGTGGATCCGCCTGATCGGTCCCGGGCTCGACAGCGCAGCCCAGGCCGAAGCCGCCGCCAACCTGCGCAGTCTGGCCGCCTGTATCCCCGGCCTGCTCCTGCATGCGCTGTTCAGCATTCCGCTGCATGCCCGGCAACGTTTTGTCCTGCCGGGGCTGGGTTCGCTGCTGTTCAACCTGCCACCGGTGCTTTATCTGTTTTTCTACGGCCAGGCGAGCCTGGGCTCCGGCCTTTCGCTGGCGTTTTTTCTCGGCAGCCTGCTGATGTGCCTGTCGCTGGTGCCGGCGATCTGGCAAACCGGCTGGCGCCCCTGGCAGGTCCGCGGGGACGCCGGGGCCAGCCGGGAATTGCTGGTGCGCCTCGGCCCGCTGTTGGCCAGCAACCTGGCCAGCCAGGGCCTGGCGCTGGTGGAACGGGTGGTCGCCAGCTACCTGGGCGAAGGCGCGGTGACCTGGGTCAACCTGGCCCGCAAGCTGATCAACCTGCCCTTGATTGCCTTGATGAGCCTGAACCAGGTCCTGCTCGGCCTGATGAGCGGCAAGTCCGGCGATCAGCGCCTGGGGCTGCTGCATCGCGGGCTCGACGCCGCGACCCTGCTGAGCCTGCCAGCCGCGCTCGGCCTGGTGGGCGCCAGCCCGGCGCTGATCCACTGGCTGTTGCCCGCCCAGAGCGCCGACGGACCGCTGCCGGCGCTGCTGGGCTGGTTCGCCGTGTCCCTGGTGTTCGGCGCCTGGAACGCCATGCTCGCGCGCTACGCCTATGCCGCCGGCGATACCCGAACGCCGCTGTACTGCGAACTGCTCGGCAGCCTGCTCAACGCCTTGCTGCTGGCGGGCTTGCCGCTGATTGCGGGGCTGAATGCGATTCCCCTGGCCGCCCTCGGCGGCGTGATCCTGACCAACCTGTTGCTGATGCAGCGCCAACAGTTGCTCAGTCTCATCAGCTGGCCGGTGCGCTGGGCTGTCAGCGCCATTCTGCTGAGTGCCGCGGCGCTGCTGTTGCATCCGCTGCCGAATGTCTGGCTGCAACTGGGACTCAGCACTGTGGCCGGGCTGCTCCTGCTGATCGCCCTGGGCCTGTGGCTGAAACCCTGGCGGGCGTGAACGAGCGGCAGAGGGTTGACCTGATGTCACACTTATCCGTTATAAGTGCAGTCAGCCCCCGCCTACCCGGCAGAGTGTATTTCTTGGATCAGCGTTTGGACGCTAAGCTTGGACTATGGATGACTCAGATTACCTGCGCCTGCTCACCATTCAGGCCGAACAAGCCAACGCGTTCCTGTCCAATGCGCGCAAATGGGAGCGTGAGCGTTGGGTCTGCCAACGCCTGCTGCAAGGCTTGAACATCCCCTACCGTGCCGACGAATTCACGCCCGCCGGGCAGGAGCCGCCGGACGTACTGTTTCGCGAAGCCTGTTTCGAGGTGTTCTTCGTGCTGGACGAAGGCCGCCGCCTCAACGATGAATGGCGCGACGAGTTGCAACGGCGCCGCAGTGCTTTCTCCCTTAGCCAGTTGGTGCGGCGCGAGGCCAAGCCCAAGCGCATTCCGGCCAACGAACTGTTGCTCAGGCTGGCACCGACCCTGCGCAAGAAAGCCCACAACTACAAAGAACGCGGCATGGACCTGGGGGAGCTGGACATCATCGCCTTCGCCAGCCTCAAGCGCGAAGTGCTCGATCTCAACAGCCATTTCCCGCCACCGACCGAATATCTGCGCCAGGGTTGGCGCTCGTTGTCGCTGGTCGGGCCGACCTTCGCCCGCGTGCTGTTCGCCCATCCCGACGCGCCGGACTTCCTGCGCGGCAACCTGGGGCGCAGCATCCTCTTCGACGTCGGGATCAGCCTGTAGGTCGTTTAGCCAAGGTTTTTCCAGCCCCCACTTCAGACCGTTGTGGCATGGCGCAAACACCCTGCGAGTGTTACAAAGCGCAATCACTCGCGCGATGACAAGGTCCGCATCCGCGAGCAGCTATGCTCCGTTCCATGCCGCATAGCCCGACAAGATGGCACTGCGCTGTAACCTTCATACTTTTCGCAACGTCTAGCTGACGAGGCTTTTTATGACCAGCCGCCTGAACCCCGACGACCAACGCCATGTCGAAGAATACCTGCAACTGGCCCAGCACCGAGTCGAGCGCCGGCCCTTCCGGCCGTGGATGCTCCTCGTGATAGTCGTGACCATCACCATTGGCCTGGGCCTGCTGAGCCGACTTATCAGTTACCTGACGCTATGAGCTGCATCGCGCTCGCTCGGGTAACCGTACCGATTTCTTTTAGCCTTGCGAGATATCCCCATGACTCATCGTATTGTCATCGTTGGCGGCGGCGCCGGCGGTCTGGAGTTGGCTACCCGTCTGGGTAAGACTCTGGGCAAGCGCGGCACCGCCAGTGTGATGCTGGTCGACGCGAACCTGACCCACATCTGGAAGCCCTTGCTGCACGAAGTAGCCGCCGGCTCGCTGAACTCTTCCGAAGACGAACTCAACTATGTCGCCCAAGCCAAATGGAACCACTTCGAGTTCCAGCTGGGCCGCATGAGCGGGCTCGATCGTCAGCAGAAGAAAATCCAGCTGGCCGCCACCTACGACGAAAATGGCGTGGAGCTGCTGCCGGCCCGCGAGCTGGGGTACGACACCCTGGTGATCGCCGTGGGCAGCACCACCAACGACTTCGGCACCCAAGGCGCCGCTCAGCATTGCCTGTTCCTCGACACCCGCAAGCAGGCCGAACGCTTCCATCAGCAACTACTCAACCACTACCTGCGCGCCCACGCCGGGCAGACCGATGTGGTCGAGCAGATCAGCGTAGCCATCGTCGGTGCCGGCGCCACGGGCGTCGAACTGGCCGCCGAGCTGCACAACGCCGCCCATGAGCTGGCGGCTTACGGCCTGGACCGGATCAAGCCGGAAAACATGCACATCACCCTGATCGAGGCCGGGCCACGGGTACTGCCGGCCCTGCCGGAGCGGATTGGCGGACCGGTACACAAGACCCTGGAAAAACTCGGGGTCAAGGTGATGACCAATGCCGCGGTCAGCGAAGTGACCGCCGACAGCCTGATCACCGCCGACGGCCAGGTGATTGCCGCCAGCCTGAAAGTCTGGGCCGCCGGGATTCGCGCACCGGGTTTCCTCAAGGACATCGACGGCCTGGAAACCAACCGCATCAACCAGCTGCAAGTCCTGCCGACCCTGCAGACCACCCGCGACGAGAATATCTTCGCCTTTGGCGACTGCGCCGCCTGCCCGCAACCGGGCACCGATCGCAATGTTCCACCGCGGGCCCAGGCGGCTCACCAGCAGGCATCGCTGCTGACCAAGTCACTGAAACTGCGCATCGAAGGCAAGGCCCTGCCGGAATACAAATACACCGACTACGGCTCGCTGATCTCGCTGTCGCGTTTTTCCGCGGTGGGCAACCTGATGGGCAACCTGACCGGCAGCGTGATGCTCGAAGGCTGGCTGGCGCGGATGTTCTATGTGTCGCTGTACCGCATGCACCAGATGGCGCTCTATGGCCCGTTCCGTACCGCCATGCTGATGCTCGGCAGCCGGATCGGCCGCGGCACCGAGCCACGGCTCAAGCTGCACTGAGTCAGTCGTTCAAGACAGGAATGCCCCGAGCGATCGGGGCATTTTTTTGCATCCTGTTCAAAGTTGGCTCAAGCCTTTGTCCAACTCGGGACCCACAGGGGAGTTGCCAGAGTTCGAAGAAAAAAGAAACCTCCCTTAGTTGATATACGAATTTTCTGAACATTACACAACCAATCTACCGACTGAATAAAAAGACTTTTCCGACTTCATCCCTAGCGTTCAAAAGTTGCTCCCTCCAGCGCAAACAATGCGTACCCCTGCTTCCAGCAGCACCTTTTAAAGCAACATATACAGACTTGATCCAATAAGCATTCAAGGCAACAACCACGTCCCATCTAGTTGTATCAGCAGTTAGCTTAGTCCTCCTCTCGACTCGCCCATCACCCAATGAACCTGCCTTCCTGGCTGGCCCTACAACGACCGGAGGCGATAAGAATCGCTCCCCTGCTTACCAGACCAGACAGACAATCCCCTTCAATAAAATCGTCACAAGACAACACTTTAAGAATCTTCTTATTGAAACCCCGCCAATCAACAAAGTATTAGCAGCCACTCAAAGCCATAAACCAATCAACAGTTTAAGAATAGTCTTATTGTAACGACCGAAGTGAGGATACAAGATTGCACCTCCAACTTTAGCAGGTACATGAAATGTCCAAACTTCTCAAAAGCATCGTCTCCATGGCTATCGCTGGCGCAGTCAGCACTTCCGCTATTGCGGCAGACGGCACCATCAACTTCACCGGCGATATCGTCGCTGCATCCTGCAAAATCGCCCCCGGCGTCGGTACTTCCGGTACTAGTAGTGCCATTGATGTCAACCTCGGCAAGGTCAGCACCGACTCGCTCGGCGGCACTGCCGGAGGCAGCATCGTCGGTGGTAAGAGCATCAACCTGAACCTGGATTGCGGTGGCACCGCAGAAGGCCTGAAGTCCGTCAAACTGCAATTCGACCCGAGCAGTGGCTCCGGCGTCGACGGCAGCAACGTCTCGCTGCTGAAAATCGTCGGTGGTACTGAAGCTGCAGAAGGTGTGGGTATCGGTCTTTACAACAGCAGCAACAAGCTGGTGAACCTCGGCGCGAACGAAACCATCGATGGCGAGCTGACGCCAAACACCGTAGAAGGCAAAACCACGTACACCGCCAAGCTGAACATGCGTGCAGGTTATGTGGCAAACGGCGAAGCGTTCAAAGCTGGTAAAGCAAACGGCACCCTGCCGTTTACCTTGAGCTACGAGTAACCCGCGCCAAAGGGAGGGGCCTGCGCCCCTCCCTCCGACCTGGAGCCGCTATGAAAACCCCACTATTGACACGTCTTGCACTCGCCGGCGCCATGACGCTCTGTGCGTCGATGGCCAGTGCCGGCATTACGCTGGATGGCACCCGCGTCGTCTTTGCTGCGCCAGCCAAGGAAACATCCGTCGTCGTCAGAAATCAGGACTCGAACGACATCATGGTCCAGTCCTGGGTCGAGCCAGACAGCAGCGGGTCCGCGACCGACGTACCGTTCGCCATTACCCCTCCCCTCGTTCGCCTTGGAGGCAACAAGCAGCAAGTCCTGCGCATCCTCTATCAAGGCCAGGGGTTACCGACCGACAAGGAGTCCGTGTTCTGGCTCGCCGTGCAAGAGATTCCGCAAAAAGCCAAGGACCAGAACAGCCTGCAGATCGCCATACGCCAGCGCGTAAAACTGTTCTACCGCCCGGCCAACCTGCCGGACACTGCGGCCAATGCAGCCAAGAGCCTGCAATGGAAACTGGTGGAACAAGGCGGTAAAACCGCGCTTTCAGTGACCAACCCTTCCGCGTACCACGTGTCCTTTTCCGGTAGCACCGTGAAACTGCTCACTGGCAAAGGGGCTGGCACCTATACCGCTGCCGCAGAAATGCTCGCGCCGGGAGCAACACGTGTCGTCGCGATCAAAGGTTCGCCCAGCGTGAGTTCCGGAGCCGCAACGGTGGAATTCGACAGCATCAACGACTACGGCGGGCTGGACCGCATCACCAGCAAGCTTTCCAACTAACGAAAGCACAGCCGTCATTCGCGCCGCTCGCCAGCGCGCAAAGCTTTACCTATCCGACTTTTTACTCAGGTCAGTGCCTCGGCTACCCGATGCATGATCGAAAGGATTCCGCATGCCCATTTTTCAGAGAGAGCTCAGCTTCAGGATCGCCCGACGGGCGTGCGCGACCTGCCTCATGGCAGTGGGGCTGACCTCGAAGCTGTCCGCCGCAGAAGTCGAATTCAGCGAATCCTTTCTGAAAATGGAGGGTGCTCCGGTGGACCTCAAGTATTTCGAGAAAGGCAGCACCGTTCCGCCAGGCACCTACAGTGTCGACCTCTACCTGAACAACGTGCTGATCAAACGCCAGGAGATCACCTTCAGTGCCGACGCATCCGGGCAGGCCAAACCCGTCCTCTCGCTCGGGCTGCTCAAAGAGCTCGGGCTCAACGCGGGCAAAGCCCAGCAGGACGGGCTTATCGCCGCCGACGCCAAGGATGAGCTGCCGCTCGACGTCAGCACCCAGATCGCCGGCGCTGCGGTGGACTTCGACGTCACCAACCTGGCATTGCAGGTCAGCATTCCGCAGGCCTACGTCCAGCGCTATTCCCGTGGTTATGTCGACCCGTCGGTCTGGGACGAAGGCATCACCGCCTTCTACAGCGACTACCAGGCCAACTTCAACAGGAACACCAACCAGGGAACGAAGAGCGACTACCACAACCTGAACCTGCGCAACGGCTTCAATATCGCCGGCTGGCGCTTTCGCAACGAATCCGCCCTGACCGGCGGTACCGGTACAAAAAGCGAGTTCAAGAGCAACCGCACCTATCTGGAGCGCGATGTTCGGCGCCTGAAAGGCAAGTTTTCCATGGGCGAGCTGTACACCCCAGGGGAGATCTTCGACAGCGTTCGTTTTCGCGGGGCCCAGATCGCTTCGGACCTCGGCATGCTGCCTGATAACGAGATCGGCTATGCGCCTGTGATCCGCGGCATCGCCGAAACCAACGCCACCGTCGAGGTACGGCAGAACGGCTACGTGATCTATTCCGCGTCGGTGCCGCCTGGTGCCTTCGAGTTCACTGACATCTATCCCAGCGGTTCCAACGGCGACTTGCAGATCAAGATCATCGAAGCGGATGGCCGTGTGCGCGAATACCAGCAGTCCTATGCCTATCAGCCAGTCATGACCCGACGTGGCAATCTTCGCTACAGCGTCACCGCCGGTGAATATCGCTCCACCGACCAGCCGTCGCCATCATTCACCCAAGGCACCGCGGTCTATGGTGTAACCGACAACCTGACCGGCTACGGCGGTGCGCTGCTCGCCCAGGACTATCGCGCCGTCAACCTTGGCGCAGGCGTGAACTCCAGCCTCGGCGGCATTTCCTTCGACGTGACCAGCAGTGAATCGAAGACCCTGAACGGCAGGACGAACAAGGGGCACAGTGCGCGCTTCCTGTACTCCAAGACGCTGAACGCCACCGATACCACTTTCACCATGGCCGGCTACCGCTACTCCACCGAAGGTTTTCGCAGCTTCAGCCAGCATGTGGACGACCTCATGTATCAGGAGCGTGCCGGCTTCAGCGCACAAAAGAGCCGAATCAACCTGCGCGTGAACCAGACCCTGTCGCAACGAGGGTCGCTGTATCTCAGCATGGATGAAACCAGCTACTGGAATCAGCAGGGCCGCACGCGCAACTGGCAATTTGGTTATGGCAGCAGCATCAACAGCGTCAGCTACAACCTGGCGGTGTCACGCACCCAGAGCGATCCCATGAACGGTGGTTCGGATACACAACTTACCGCCAGCATCAGCCTGCCGCTGGGAGGGAGAAGCAGTTCTCACCGCCTCTCCAGCAACGCCATCAGCTCGAGCAAGGGCGACTCTTCGCTGCAGTCGAACGTGTCCGGCTACCTGGACGACCAGGCCACCGTCAGCTACTCGGCACAGGCCGGCCACAGCAAAAGAAACGGCAGCACAGCAGGCGCCGGTCTGGACTGGGATACCCCCGTCGCCAAGCTGCGTGGTGGCTACAGCCAGGGCCGCGACGACAAGCATATCGACCTGGGTGCTTCTGGTTCCCTGCTGGTGCACAGCGGTGGAATCACCCTTGGCCAGCCGCTTGGCGAAACCTTCGGCCTGATGGAAGTTCCGGATGTCGGCGGGGTCGGGGTATCCGGCTGGAACGGCGTACGCACCAATGGCAAGGGTTACGCGGTGGTGCCCTATATGCAGCCTTATCGCTACAACTGGCTGAACCTGGACACCCAGACCCTGGGCACCGACACCGAGATCAACGAAACCTCCAGGGTGCTGGTGCCGACCCGTGGCGCCATCGTCAAGACAACCTACGCCGCACAGACCGGTCGTCGCCTGCAGTTCGTCCTGCGCGCGGAGCAAGGCGGCACCATCCCCTTCGGCGCCCAAGGCTACGACGAGCAGGGCAAGCCCCTGGGCATGGTCGACAACCTGTCGCGCCTGCTGGTCTTCGGCGTTGCCGACCAGGGCCGACTGGAAATTCGCTGGGCCGAGGGTTCCTGCACGGTGGACTACACACTTCCGGCGGCAAACAAGGAGCTGGCATACGAGCGCGTGGATGGCCTTTGCCGGGCCTTGTGAGCACCGTAAACGCCCCTCGCAACGAGGGGCCGGCAAGGGGATATGCACAGAACGACAACGGACAACCCAAATCTCCCCCAAAAAAAGGTTCTTCACGGAATACCGGGAAAGACGCTCTTGATCTTCATGAAAAAGAATTCGCTATCCCGGTAACCGTACGCCATTCGTT
>NZ_JAQZAA010000100.1:0-6386 GCF_028640875.1 Pseudomonas sp. SBT1-2
GCCACCGACCTGTTCGAACCCTCGACCATCGAGCGCCTGGCCCAGTCCTGGGTGCAGTTGCTGCAGGGCATTGTCCAGCAACCCCGGCAACGCCTGGGGGACTTGCCGCTGCTGGCGGCCTCCGAGCAGAACAAGCTGCTGCACGAATGGGCCCCGGCGTCGGTCGAGTTTCCGAGTGAGCACGGTGTGCATCAACGGGTCGAGGCCCAGGCGCGGAAAAACCCTGAAGCCGAAGCCCTGTTGTTTGCTGGGCAAAGCCTGGACTACCAGGCACTCAATGCCCGGGCCAACCGCCTGGCGCACAAGCTGATCGAGCTCGGTGTCGGGCCGGAAGTGCGGGTCGGCGTGGCCATGCAGCGCACCCCGGAGATGGTCGTGGCGCTGTTGGCGGTGCTCAAGGCCGGTGGCGCCTATGTGCCGCTGGACCCGGATTACCCACAGGATCGCCTGGCCCATATGCTGCGCGACAGCCAGGCACAGATCCTGCTGACCGAGAGCGCGTTGCTGTCGTTGCTACCGGCTGTTGAGTCCTTGCAAACCCTGCAACTGGATGCCCAACCGGGCTGGCTGGACGCTTATTCGCCGGACAATCCAGCGCCGCGAGCGACCGCGGACAACCTGGCCTATGTGATCTACACCTCGGGTTCCACCGGCTTGCCTAAAGGCGTGGCGATTGCCCATCGCAACGTGCTGGCGCTGATCGACTGGTCGAGCCGGGTGTACAGCGCCGATGACCTGCAAGGGGTGCTGGCCTCGACCTCGATCTGCTTCGACCTGTCGGTGTGGGAGCTGTTCGTCACCCTGTCCAGCGGCGGTTTTATCGTCCTGGCGCGTAATGCCCTGGAGTTGCCGGAGCTGGTAGATCGCGACCGGGTGCGGCTGATCAACACCGTGCCGTCGGCGATTGCCGCGTTGCAGCGCAGCGGGCAGATTCCGCCCGGTGTGCGGATCATCAACCTGGCGGGGGAACCACTGAAGCAGGCGCTGGTGGATAGCCTGTACCAGCAACCGGGCCTGCAACACGTCTACGACCTCTACGGTCCTTCGGAAGACACCACCTACTCGACCTATACCCGTCGTGAGGCCGGTGGCCAGGCCAATATCGGCCGGGCCATCAGCAATACCCAGAGCTATATCTTGAGCCCGGATTTGCAGCCGGTGCCGGTGAGCAGCGCCGGCGAGTTGTACCTGGCCGGCGCCGGGGTCACCCGCGGTTACCTGGCGCGTCCAGGGCTGACCGCCGAGAAGTTCGTGCCCAATCCGTTTTCCAGCGACGGTGGCCGCCTGTACCGCACTGGCGACCTGACCCGCTACCGCGCCGACGGGGTGATCGAGTACATCGGCCGTATCGACCATCAGGTGAAGGTCCGCGGCTTCCGTATCGAGCTGGGTGAAATCGAAGCGCGGCTGGTGCAGCAGGCCGCGGTGCGCGAAGCCTTTGTCCTGGCCCATGACGGCGACAATGGCCAGCAACTGGTGGCCTATATCGTGCCGGGCGATGCCGAGGCGGCGGTTGCCGGTGACGCGCAAGTGGCCTTGCGCAA
Source organism: Pseudomonas sp. SBT1-2 (assembly GCF_028640875.1). Lineage (NCBI taxonomy): Bacteria > Pseudomonadati > Pseudomonadota > Gammaproteobacteria > Pseudomonadales > Pseudomonadaceae > Pseudomonas > Pseudomonas sp. SBT1-2. Next base: position 1,545 of record NZ_JAQZAA010000100.1, read on the forward strand.
AAGCATCAAGACGGCCCTGAAAGAACATCTGCCGGACTATATGGTGCCGGCCTACCTGCTGTTCCTCGAGGCGCTGCCGCTGACGCCGAACGGCAAGCTGGACCGCAAGGCCTTGCCCAAGGTCGACGCGCAGCAGTTGCAACAGGTCTATGTCGCGCCGCAGAACGAGTTGGAACAGCAGATCGCGGCGATCTGGGCCGATGTGCTGAAGCTGGAACAGGTGGGCGTCACCGACAACTTCTTCGAGCTGGGCGGCGACTCGATCATCTCGATCCAGGTGGTCAGCCGCGCCCGCCAGGCCGGCATCCGCTTTACTCCCCGGGACCTGTTCCAGTACCAGACGGTGCAAGGCCTGGCGGCGGTGGCCGGGCAGGGCGAGGGCGGGGTGCAGATCGACCAGGGCCCGGTGCGTGGCGCGACCGCGCTGTTGCCGGTGCAGCAGTGGTTCTTCGACTCGCCGATGAGCGAGCGTCATCACTGGAACCAGTCGGTACTGCTCAAGCCGGCCCAGCCGTTGCGCGCCGAAGTCGTGGAAAACGCCTTGCAGGCGCTGTGGGTGCAGCATGACGCCCTGCGCTTGCAGTTCAGCCAGCAGGCCGATGGCTGGTCGGCCCGGTTCGCCGATGCCGGCCAGCGGCCGAGCCTGCTTTGGCAGGTCGCGGTGGATAACGCCCAGGCCATGGAACAATCGGCGATCGAGGCCCAGCGCAGCCTGAACCTGCAGGACGGACCGCTGTTGCGGGCCGTGCTGTTCAGCCTGGCGGACGGCAGCCAGCGCCTGTTGCTGGTGATCCACCACCTGGTGGTGGATGGCGTGTCCTGGCGGATCCTGCTGGAGGACCTGCAACTGGCCCATGCGCAGCTGAGCGCCGGCCAGCCCCTGGCATTGCCGGCCAAGACCAGCTCGACCCAGGCCTGGGCCGAGCATATGCAGGCCTATGCCCAAGGCGCGGCGCTGCAAATGGAACTGGACTACTGGCAGGCCCAGTTGCAAGGCGTGGAGTCGAGCCTGCCGCTGGATCACCCCGTGACGCCGTTGCAGAACCAGCATGCCAGCAGCCTGAGCTCGCGCCTGGACAAGACCCATACCCAGCGCCTGTTGCAGGACGCTCCGGCGGCCTACCGCACGCAGATCAACGACCTGCTGCTCACCGCCCTGGCCCGGGTCATCACCCGCTGGACCGGCGAGGCCAGCGCCCTGGTGCAACTGGAAGGCCATGGTCGCGAAGACTTGTTCGATAACCTCGACCTGACCCGCACAGTGGGTTGGTTCACCAGCATGTTCCCGGTGAAGCTGACGCCCCGGGTGGCCCTGGCCGACTCGATCAAGCAGATCAAGGAACAGCTGCGCGCGGTGCCGAACAAGGGCATCGGCTTTGGTGCCCTGCGTTACCTGGGGGATGCCAATGCCCAGGAAACCCTCGCGGCCCTGGCCGTGCCGCGTATCACCTTCAACTACCTGGGCCAGTTCGACGGCAGCTTCGACGAGCAGGATTCCCTGTTCAAGCCGACCGGTGAAGCCAAGGGCGACGACCAGAGCCCGCTGGCCCCGCTGAGCAACTGGCTGAGCCTGGATGGCCAGGTCTATGGCGGTGAGCTGAGCCTGAGCTGGACCTTCAGCACACAGATGTTCGACGCCGCGACTATCCAGCGCCTGGCGGATGACTATGCCGCGGAACTCAAGGCCCTGGTGGCGCATTGCTGCGAGCCGGGCCAGGGCGGCGCGACGCCTTCGGACTTCCCGCTGGCCGGTCTGGACCAGCAGCAGCTGGACCGCCTGCCGGTGGCGCTGGCCGAGGTCGAAGACCTCTACCCGCTGTCGCCGATGCAGCAGGGCATGCTGTTCCACACCCTGTATGAACAGGCCGCGGGCGACTACATCAACCAGCTGCGAGTGGACGTGGACGGGCTCGACCCGCTGCGCTTCCAGCAGGCCTGGCAGGCGGCCATCGATCGGCACGACATCCTGCGCACCGGCTTTATCTGGCAGGGCGAGGTGGCGACCCCGCTGCAGGTGGTGCACAAGCACGTCGCCCTGGCGTGCAGCGAGCATGACTGGCGTGGCCAGCCGCAGTTGCAAGAGGCGCTGGACAGCCTGGCAACCGCCGAGCGCCAGCGTGGCTTCGAGCTGGATGCGGTGCCGTTGCTGCGCCTGACCCTGGTGCGTATCGACGACCAGCGACATCACCTGATCTACACCAACCATCACATCCTGATGGACGGCTGGAGCAACTCGCAGTTGCTCGGCGAAGTGCTGCAGCGTTATGCCGGTCAGTTGCCGAACCATGCGCCAGGCCGCTACCGGGATTACATCGGTTGGCTGCAACGCCAGGATGCCCAGGCCTGCGAGAACTTCTGGAAAGAACAATTGCAGGCGCTGGACGAACCGACCCGCCTGACCCAGGCCCTGTCCCGGGTCGCGGAGATTCCCGCCGGTACAGGCCATGGCAAGCATCATCGTGAGCTGGACCTGGCGCAGACCGCGCGTCTGGGCGAGTTCGCCCGCCAGCAGAAAGTCACGGTCAATACCCTGGTGCAAGCGGCCTGGCTGCTGTTGCTACAGCGTTGCACCGGCCAGGAAAGCGTGGTGTTCGGCGCCACGGTGGCGGGGCGTCCGGCCGAGCTCAAGGGCATCGAGCAGCAAGTGGGCCTGTTTATCAACACCTTGCCGGTGGTGGCCACGCCACGTCCGGACATGACCGTGAGCCAATGGCTGCAGATGGTGCAGAGCCGCAACCTGGCGCTGCGCGACTATGAATACACACCGCTGTACGAAGTGCAGCGTTGGGCCGGGCTGGGTGGCGATGCGCTGTTCGACAACATCCTGGTGTTCGAGAACTACCCGGTGTCCGAGGCCCTGGAAAAGGGCGCGCCGGCACAGCTGCAGTTCGGCGCGGTGGGCAACCACGAGCAGACCAACTACCCGCTGACGGTCGCGGTCAATCTGGGCCAGAGCCTGTCGTTCGAATTGATCTACGCCCGCGAGTCGTTCTCCGAGGCTTCGATGCTGCAGTTGGGCGGGCACTTGCAGAGCCTGTTGCTGAGCCTGATGGCACATCCGCAGACCGGCCTGGGCGAGTTGCCCTTGTTGACCCTGGAAGAGCAGCGCGGCATCCGCCAGGACTGGGATCACACCCAGGTGGTTTACCCCACCAACCGCTTTGTCCACCAACTGTTCGCCGACCAAGCGGCCAGGGCGCCAGAGGCCCCGGCGGTGTTCTTCGCCGAGCAGCGCCTGAGCTACCGTGAACTGGACATTCAGGCTAACCAGCTGGCGCACAAGCTGATCGAGCTGGGGGTCGGCCCGGAAGTCCGGGTGGCCATCGCCATGCCGCGTTGCGCGGAGATCATGGTGGCCTTCCTGGCGGTGCTCAAGGCCGGCGGGGTCTATGTACCGCTGGATATCGAATATCCCCAGGACCGCCTGCGCTACATGATGCAGGACAGTGGTGCCTGGTTGCTGCTGACCCAGAGCCATCTGCTGGATCGCCTGCCGATTCCCGATGGTTTGCCGACCCTCAGCGTCGAAGGCGCGGCTGACTTTGCGGCTTACCCGATGACCAGCCCGGAGGTGACCCTGGCCGAGGAAAACCTCGCCTACGTGATCTACACCTCCGGCTCCACCGGCCTGCCCAAGGGTGTGGCGGTGTCCCATGGCCCGCTGGCGATGCACAGCCTGGCCACCGGCGAGCGTTATGAAATGAGCCCGGCCGATTGCGAGCTGCACTTTATGTCCTTCGCTTTCGACGGTTCCCATGAGGGCTGGATGCACCCGCTGATCTACGGTGCCAGCGTGCTGATCCGCGATGACAGCCTGTGGTCGCCGGAATACACCTACGAGCAGATGCACCGCTACGGCGTCACCGTGGGCGTGTTCCCGCCGGTGTACCTGCAACAGCTGGCGGTGCACGCCGAACGCGACGGCAACCCGCCGGCGGTGCGGGTCTATTGCTTCGGCGGTGACGCGGTGCCGCAGGCCAGTTATGACTTGGCCTGGCGCGTGCTGCGGCCGAAGTACATTTTCAACGGCTACGGCCCGACCGAAACCGTGGTCACCCCGCTGATCTGGAAGGCCAAGGCCGGCGATCCGTGCGACGCGGCTTATGCACCGATCGGCAATATCGTCGGCAACCGCAGCGCCTACGTCGCCGATGCCAACCTCAACCTGCTGCCGGTGGGCGTGGCGGGCGAGCTGTACCTGGGCGGCCTGGGCGTGGCCCGGGGCTACCTGGATCGGCCGGGGCTGACGGCCGAGCGTTTTATTCCCGACCCTTACAGCATCAGCGGTGCGCGCTTGTACCGCAGCGGCGACCTGACTCGTTATCGCACCGACGGTTTGGTGGAGTATGTGGGGCGTGTCGACCATCAAGTGAAGGTGCGGGGTTTCCGTATCGAACTGGGCGAAATCGAAGCGCGCTTGCTGGAACAGGAGCCGGTACTGGAAGTGGCGGTGATCGCCCAGCCAGGCCCGAGCGGCCAGCAACTGGTGGGCTACATCGTGCCGGTGGACGCGCAGGTTACTTCGAGCAACGAATGCCAGGCGCAGCTGCGGGAAAGCATCAAGGCCCGCCTGCGGGAAAACCTGCCGGACTACATGGTGCCGACCTACCTGCTGTTCCTCGAAGCGCTGCCGCTGACGCCGAATGGCAAGCTGGACCGCAAGTCGCTGCCGAAGGTCGATGCACAGCTGATGCAGCAGACCTATGTCGCGCCGCAAAACGAGCTGGAACAGCAGATCGCCGCCATCTGGGCCGATGTGCTGAAGCTGGAACAGGTCGGCGTGACCGACAACTTCTTCGAACTGGGTGGCGACTCGATCATCTCGATCCAGGTGGTCAGCCG
>NZ_JAQZAA010000101.1:0-11605 GCF_028640875.1 Pseudomonas sp. SBT1-2
CCGCCGCTGGACAGGGTGACGAACAGCTCCCACACCGACAGGTCGAAGCAGATCGAGGTCGAGGCCAGCACCCCTTGCAGGTCATCGGCGCTGTACACCCGGCTCGACCAGTCGATCAGCGCCAGCACGTTGCGATGGGCAATCGCCACGCCTTTAGGCAAGCCGGTGGAACCCGAGGTGTAGATCACATAGGCCAGGTTGTCCGCGGTCGCTCGCGGCGCTGGATTGTCCGGCGAATAAGCGTCCAGCCAGCCCGGTTGGGCATCCAGTTGCAGGGTTTGCAAGGACTCAACAGCCGGTAGCAACGACAGCAACGCGCTCTCGGTCAGCAGGATCTGTGCCTGGCTGTCGCGCAGCATATGGGCCAGGCGATCCTGTGGGTAATCCGGGTCCAGCGGCACATAGGCGCCACCGGCCTTGAGCACCGCCAACAGCGCCACGACCATCTCCGGGGTGCGCTGCATGGCCACGCCGACCCGCACTTCCGGCCCGACACCGAGCTCGATCAGCTTGTGCGCCAGGCGGTTGGCCCGGGCATTGAGTGCCTGGTAGTCCAGGCTTTGCCCAGCAAACAACAGGGCTTCGGCTTCAGGGTTTTTCCGCGCCTGGGCCTCGACCCGTTGATGCACACCGTGCTCACTCGGAAACTCGACCGACGCCGGGGCCCATTCGTGCAGCAGCTTGTTCTGCTCGGAGGCCGCCAGCAGCGGCAAGTCCCCCAGGCGTTGCCGGGGTTGCTGGACAATGCCCTGCAGCAACTGCACCCAGGACTGGGCCAGGCGCTCGATGGTCGAGGGTTCGAACAGGTCGGTGGCGTAGGTCAGCGATGCCCAGAGACCGTCCTCGGACTCGAAGGTGTCCAGGCTCAGGTCGAACTGGGTACTGCTCTCCTCGCCACTGAGCATCTCCACCTGCAAGCCGGGAACCTCCAGGCCCCGGGCGCCCTGACGGGCAGCGGCCTGATGGTTGAACAGCACCTGGAACAGCGGGCTGTAGCTCAGGCTGCGCTCCGGGTTCAGGGCTTCCACCAATTGCTCGAAAGGCAGGTCCTGATGCTCCTGGGCTTCCAGGGCACGGCCTTTGACCTGGGCGAGGAAGTCGCTGAAGCTCGATTGCCCGTCGACCTCGGCCTTGAGCACCTGGGTGTTGACGAAGAAGCCGATCAGGCGCTCGGTCTCGACCCGGTTGCGGTTGGCGGTGGGCACCCCGACGCGGATATCGGCCTGGCCGCTGTAGCGGTGCAGCAGCACCTGGAACGAGGCCAGCAACAGCATGAACAGGGTCACCCCTTCGCGCTGCGCCAGTTGTTTCAAGGCGCCCGGCAACGCGCCGTCCAGGCTGATGCCCAGGCGCGCGCCACGGTGGCTTTGCTGCAACGGACGCGGATGGTCCAGTGGCAAGTCCAGCACCTGGGTGCCGCCTTCCAGTTGCCGCAGCCAGTAGCCCAATTGCCGCTCGCGTTCGCCGGCGTCCATCCACTGCCGCTGCCAGGCCGCGTAGTCCGCGTACTGCACCGCCAGCGCCGGCAACTCGGCCGGCTGCCCCTGGGCATGAGCGCCATACAGCTGGATCAGCTCCTCGACCATCAGTTGCATCGACCAGCCATCGGAGACGATATGGTGCTGCACCAGCACCAGCACATGCTCGTCCGCCGCCAGGCGCACCAGGGTCGCGCGCAGCAAAGGCCCCTGGCGCAGGTCGAAGGCCTGGCGTACCTGGGTCTCGAGCACCTGCTGGATCAATTGCTCGGCGTTGCCGGGCTCCACCAGCAAGGACAGGTCCTGTTGGTCGATCCGCAAGCGGGCCTGGGCCTCGATCACCTGGGTCAGGCCCTGGGCGCCCTCGACAAAGCGCGTGCGCAGGGTTTCATGGCGAGCGATCAGCGCATCGAAGCTGCTCTGCAACGCCGCCTCATCCAGGGCGCCGCGCAGGCGCAGGGCCATGGGGATGTGGTAGGCGCTGCTGTCGGCATCCAGCTGCCAGAGGAACCACTGGCGCTCCTGGGCATAGGAGACCGCCAGGGGCTGCTGGCGATCCACCAGGGGAATCGCTTCCAGCGCTGCCGAGGTATCCGCTCCCAGCAGGCGCACGAAGTCTTCCAGCGACTCGCCTTCGAAGAGCCGCTTGAGCGGCGCCTCGATGCCCAGGTCCTGGCGCAACCGCGACATCACCTGGGTGGCGAGCAGCGAGTGGCCGCCGAGTTCGAAGAAGTTGTCGCTCAGGCCGACCTGTTCCAGCTTCAGCACCTGGGCCCAGATCCCGGCCACCTGCGCTTCAAGCTCGGTGCGCGGGGCCACATGGGCGCGCTGCAGCAAGCCGCTGTCGACGGCGGGCAAGGCGCCGCGATTGAGCTTGCCGTTGGCGGTCAGCGGCAAGGCCGGAAGGAACAGCACGTGGGCCGGCACCATGTACGCCGGCAGATGCTCGCGCAAGCCAGCCTTGAGGTGTTCCCGCAGCGCCAGTTGCGCGTCGGCCTGGGCCGCGTCGTTCCAGGCCAGGTCGTTCCAGGCCGGACCGGCCGGCACCACATAGGCCACCAGCTGCGGACCGTCCGGCCCTGCCTGGGCCAGGACCACCGCCTCGCGTACCGCCGGCAGTTCCAGCAGGCGTGCCTCGATCTCACCCAGCTCGATACGGAAGCCGCGAATCTTCACCTGATGGTCGATGCGGCCGATGTAGCCGATCGAACCATCGGCCTGGTAACGCGCCAGATCGCCGGTACGGTACAGGCGCTCACCCGCCTCGCCGAAGGGGTCCGGGACAAACCGCGCGGCGCTCAGGTCGCCGCGGTTCAGGTAGCCCCAGGCCAGCCCGGCGCGCCCGACATACAGCTCACCGATGCAGCCCTTGGGCACCGGTTGCAGGTTGCCGTCCAGCAGGTACCAGGACATGTCGGGGATCAACTCGCCGATCGGGCTGGCCCCCGCCAGCGTCAAGTCCGCCTGGGACAGCGGGCGGTAGGTGACGTGCACCGTGGTCTCGGTGATGCCGTACATGTTCACCAACTGCGGCTGGCGGTCGCCGAAACGCTGGAACCAGGGTTGCAGGGTATTGACCTCCAGGGCCTCGCCGCCGAACACGATGTAGCGCAGCGCATGCCCCTGCCCGGCGGCGCAGGCCACGTGCATCAGCTGGCGGAAGGCCGACGGCGTCTGGTTGAGCACCGTGACCCCTTCGGCGCAGAGCAGCGGGTAGAAATCCTGGGCCGAGCGCGCCACCTCCTGGGGCACGATCAACAGGCGCCCGCCATGCATCAGGGCGCCAAAGATCTCCCACACGGAGAAGTCGAAGGCATAGGAATGGAACAGGCTCCAGACATCCTCCGGGCCGAAGCGGAACCAGTCGGCGGTCGCCGCGAACAGCCGCAACACATTGTGATGGGGCTGCAAGGTGCCCTTGGGCTTGCCGGTGGAACCCGAGGTGTAGATCACATAGGCCAGGTCCTGTGGGGTCACCCCGACCTCGGGGTTGTGCACCGCGTAGGCGTCCAGTGGCTGCTCGAGCAACAGGGTGGTGCCGGCGAATGCCGGCAGCCCCTGGCGCAGATGTTCCTGGGTCAGCAACAGCCTGATGCCGCTGTCCTGCATCATGTGTTGCAGGCGGTCCTGGGGATAGGCCGGGTCCAGCGGCACATAGGCACCGCCGGCCTTGAGGATCGCCAGCAGGCCGATCAGCATCTCCAGGCCACGCTCCGCCGCCAGGCCCACCAGCACATTGGGCCCCACGCCCTGTTCGATGAGCTTGTGCGCTAGGCGGTTGGCCCGCTCATTGAGCTGCCGGTAGTCCAGGTGCTGGCCCTGGAACGTCAGGGCGATGGCCTCGGGCGCCTTCGCCGCCTGCGCCTCGATCAACTGGTGCACGCAGGCCGTCGAGGGGAATGCCTGCGCCTGCGGATTCCACTGGGCGATGATCTGCGCCTGTTCCCCGGCGTCGAGCATGGGCAGTTGGCCAATGCGCTGCTCTGGCTGGCGGACCATGCCCTGCAGCAACTGGCGCCAGTGGCCGGCCATCTGCTCGATGGTCGCGGCATCGAATACATCGGTCGCATAGATCAGCGAGGCGGCGATCCGGCCCTGGGTCTCGACGGTGTCCAGGGTCAGGTCGAACTGCGCCGACTGCCCCGCCGAGTCCAGGGCTTCGATGCCCAGGCCCGGCAGGCTGAAGGCAGCCGCTGGAGCCGAGGCCTCGACCTGATGGTTGAACATCACCTGGAACAGCGGGTTGTGGCTCAGGCTGCGCTCCGGTTGCAGCGCCTCCACCAGTTGCTCGAAAGGCAGGTCCTGATGGGCCTGGGCCGCCAGGGCGGTCTGCCGCACCTGCTGCAACAGCTGGCTTACGGACATCTGCCCGTCGACCTCGGCCTTGAGCACCTGGGTGTTGACGAAGAAGCCGATCAGCCGTTCGGTCTCGACCCGGTTGCGGTTGGCGATGGGCACGCCGACGCGGATATCGGCCTGGCCGCTGTAGCGGTGCAGCAAGGCCTGGAACGAGGCCAGCAACAGCATGAACAGGGTCACTCCTTCGCGCTGCGCCAGGCTGCCCAGGGCTTCACTCAAGGGCTGCTCCAGGGTCAGCTCCAGGCGCGCGCCGCGATGGCTCTGGACGGCCGGACGCGGACGGTCCAGCGGCAGTTCCAGCAGGGGCTGCTCGCCCCCCAGCTGCGCAGTCCAGTAGGCCAGCTGGCGTTCCTTCTCACCGGCTTCCATCCAGTTGCGCTGCCAGATGGCGTAGTCGGCGTAGTGGATCGGCAGCGGCGGCAGCTGGGGTTGTTGCCCCTGGCTGTAGCCGATGTAGAGGGCCATCAGTTCATCCACCATGACCTGCATCGACCAGCCATCGGAAACGATGTGGTGCTGGGTCAGGACCAGCACATGGTCGTCCTCGGCCAGCTGCAACAGGCCGACCCGGAGCAAGGGCCCTTGCAGCAGATCGAACAGCTGCCGGGTCTGGGTCTGCACGAAACCCTGCACCGCCGTGTCGATCTCGCGTTCATCGGCCGCCAGCGTCTGGCGGGCGATTTCCAGGCGAACCTCGGGCAGCACCACTTGCAGCGCCGCGTCGGCATCCTCGACGAAATGCGTGCGCAGGCTTTCATGGCGGGCAATCAGGGTGTCGAAGCTGCGCTGCAAGGCCTCTACGTCCAGCCGACCACGCAGGCGCAGGGCCTTGGGAATGTGATAGGCCGTGCTGTCCGGCGCCAGCTGCCAGAGAAACCACTGGCGTTGCTGGGCATAGGAAAGCGGCAAGCGCTCCTGGCTCAGGCGCACTTCCGGAATCGGCAGGTTGGCCGGGGAAATGCCCTGCTCCAGCATCTTCTGCAGGTAGACCTTACGCTTCTCCAGCGGCAGCAGGATGAAGCCTTTGACAATCTTCAACGCGGTGGCGTTATCCATTACACGGCCTCCATTTCGTCGAGCAACAGCTCCAGCGCGCTCAGATCGGCGCCCTGTGCCTGGCCCGGGGCCTGCTGCAACTGGCTGACGAACAGCCCCAGGGTTGGAAATTCGAACGCCATCTGCACACTGACTTGACGCCCAAGCTTGAGCTGGACTCGAGAGACCATCGCGGTTACCAACAAGGAATGCCCACCTGATTCAAAGAAGTTATCGTTCATGCCCACTTGCTCGACTTCGAGCACCTCGGCCCAGATCGCCGCGACCTGTTGTTCCAGCTCGCTCTGCGGGGCGACATAGGCCTGCTGCAACAAGCTGGCGTCGGCCTTGGGCAGCGCCTTGCGGTCCAGCTTGCCGTTGGGGCTCAGCGGCAACGCTTCCAGGAACAGCAAATGGGCCGGCAGCATGTAGTCCGGCAGCACTTCCTTGAGCGCCGCTTTCAGTTGTTCCCGCAGCCGGGCCTGATCGTCCTGGCTGTCTGCGCTCACACCCTGGGCGGCCACCAGATAAGCCACCAACTGCGGACCACCCGCCCCCTCCTGGGCCAGCACCACGGCTTCACGCACCTGGGGCTGTTCCAGCAACCGGGCTTCGATCTCGCCCATTTCGATCCGGAACCCACGGATCTTCACCTGATGGTCGATACGCCCGGCATAGTCGATCACGCCCTCGGCGTCGTAGCGCGCCAGGTCACCGGAGCGGTACAGGCGCCCGCCGTCCTGGCTGAACGGATCGGGAATGAAACGCTCCGCCGTCAGGCCTGGGCGATCGTGGTAACCCCGGGCCAGCAGGTCGCCGCCGATCATCAGCTCGCCCGTGGCGCCCTTGAGGGTCAGGTTGCCGCTGTTGTCCAGCAGGTAGATGGAGCGGCCCGGCAGGCCCTTGCCCAGGGGGATCTGGCTCGGCAGGGTTGCGCCGTCTTGCAGGTAGCCGCTGCAGTCATGGGCGGTGACACTCACCGTGGCCTCGGTGGGCCCGTAGGTATTGAGCAGGCACGCGTGCTTCAGCCCGGCCTTTTTCCAGGCGGCCACGCCTTCGGCCGCCATGGCTTCGCCGCCCAGGTTGAGCTGGCGCAGGCGCCCGAAGTCACGGGGTTCGCGGCTGGCGTAATCCTTGCCGAGCATGAACCAGTAGGCGGTGCTCAGGTCGACGATGCTGATGCCCTGCCCGATCAACTCGCGGTAGAAGGTTTCGCTGTCCCACAGCGCCTTGCCACGGATCACCACCGAGGCGCCGCAGATCAGCGCCGGGTATAGCTGCTCGACGAAGGCGTCGAAGTTGAAGGTGGAGAACTGCAGCCCACGGTCCTCGGCGGTCATCTTGAAATAATCCCGGGAAACCTGGGCGTGCTGGCTCAAGGCAGCGTGGCTGATATCCACGCCTTTGGGCCGGCCGGTGGAGCCGGAGGTGTACATCACGTACGCCAGGTTGTCGGCCTGGGCCCGCGACTGCGGATTGTCCAGGGGGTAGCCGTGCAGGCTGTGCTCATGTTGGTCCAGGCACAGGTGCGGCACCGCTACGCCATCCTGCAAGCGTTGCAGCAGTGGCGCCTGGGTCAACAGCAAGCGGATGCCGCTGTCCTGCATCATGTAATGCAGGCGGTCCTGCGGGTATTCAGGGTCCAGCGGTACGTAGGCGCCCCCGGCCTTGAGCACCGCCAGCAGGCCGACAATCATGTCCAGCCCGCGCTCCACGGCGATGCCGACCCGGACATCCGGGCCAATGCCCAGCTCGATCAGCTTGTGGGCCAACTGGTTGGCGCGCTGGTTGAGCTGGCCGTAGCTCTGTTGCCGGTCGCCACACAGCAGCGCCACCGCATCCGGGGTGCGCCGGGCCTGGGCTTCGATCAACTGCTGGACGCACTGCGGCGCCAGGTCCCGCGCCGGGGTCCGGCTGCGCTGCTCGTCGATCAGCCGGCACTCGGTGGCGCCGAGCAACGACAGTTCGCCGAGGCTGCCCTGCGGATTCGCCAGCATGCCCATGAGCAGTTGCTCCAGGTAGCCGGCCAGTTGCTGGATGTTCGCCTGGGCAAAATGCTCCCGGGCATAGCTGTAGTCGAAGGACAGGCTCTGCCCCAGGTAGACCGACAGGGTCAGCGGGTAGTTGGTCTGCTCATGGTTGGCCGCCGTGCCGAAGCTCAATTGCGCCGGGGCGCCTTGTGCCAGGGCTTCGGACACCGGGTAGTTCTCGAACACCAGGATGTTGTCGAACAGCGCCTCGCCACCCAAACCGGCCCAGCGCTGCACTTCATACAACGGCGTGTGTTCGAAGTCGCGCAGGGCCAGGTTGCGTGCCTGCACCACCTGCAGCCAGTCGCTGGCGGCCATGTCCGGACGCGGCGAAGCCACCACCGGCAGGGTGTTGATAAACAGGCCGATCTGCTGCTCCACGCCTTTAAGCTCCGCGGGACGCCCGGACACCGTGGCGCCGAACACCACCGTGTCCTGCCCGGTATAGCGTTGCAGCAACAGCAGCCAGGCAGCCTGCACCAGGGTGTTGACCGTAACCTTCTGCTGGCGGGCGAACTCGCTCAAGCGCTGGGTCTGTTGCCCGTCCAACTGCTGCTGGTAAGCCCCGTAGCCTTGGTCCGCGGCGTCCTGCCCGCTGCGGCTGATGGCCTGGGCCAGGCGGGTCGGCTCGTCCAGAGTCGCCAGTTGCTGTTTCCAGAAGGCCTCGCCGAGCTGGGCGTCCTGGCGTTGCAGCCAGGCGATGTAGTCGCGATAGCGGCCAGGCGCCGCCCCTGCCGATTGCCCCGAGTAACCTTGCAGGACTTCCCCCAGCAGCCGCGAGTTGCTCCAGCCGTCCATCAGGATGTGATGGTTGGTGTAGATCAGGTGATAGCGCTGGTCATCGAGACGCACCAGGGTCAGGCGCAGCAAGGGCGCCGCCGCCAGATCAAAACCGCGCTGGCGCTCCTGCCCGGCCAGCGCGTCCAGGTCCTGGGCCGCCGATGCCACGGCGCGCCAGTCATGCTCGACAAAATCCAGGGCCATGCGCTTGTGCACCACCTGGATCGGCGCCGGCAACTCGCCCTGCCAGAGAAAACCGGTGCGCAGGATATCGTGACGGTCGATGGCCGCTTGCCAGGCCTGACGGAAACGCTCGGGATCGAGCCCCTCCACGTCCACCCGCAGTTGGTTGATGTAGTCGCCGCCCTGTTGCTCATACAGGGTATGGAACAGCATGCCCTGCTGCATCGGCGACAGCGGATAGAGGTCCTCGACCTGGGGCAGCGGCACGGGCAAGCGATCCAGTTGCTGCTGGCTCAGGCGTGCCAACGGGAAGTCCGATGGGGTGACGCCACGGTGCTGCGGCTGGCTGCAATGCTCGATCAGCGCCTTGAGTTCCTCGGCATAGTCATCCGCCAGGCGCTGGATGGTCGCGGCGTCGAACATCTGTGTGCTGAAGGTCCAGCCCAGCTTCAACTGACCGCCATAGACCTGGCCATTGATGCTCAGCCAGTTACCCAACGGGGCCTCGGCACTCTGGTCTGCGCCCTTGGCTTCGGCACACGGGGCGAACCAGGCATCGGCCTCGTCGAAGCTGGCGTCGAACTGGCCCAGGTAGTTGAAGGTGATGCGCGGTACGGCCAGGGCCGCGAGGGTTGCCTGGGCATTGGTATCCCCCAGGTAACGCAGGGCGCCAAAACCGATGCCCTTGTTCGGCACCGCGCGCAGTTGCTCCTTGATCTGCTTGATCGAGTCGGCCAGGGCCGTCTGCGGCGTCAGCTTGACCGGGAATACGCTGGTGAACCAACCCACGGTACGGCTCAGGTCGATGCTGTCGAACAGTTCTTCACGGCCGTGGCCTTCCAGTTGCACCAGGGCGCTGGCGTCACCGGTCCAACGGGTGATGACCCGGGCCAGGGCCGTCAACAGCAGATCGTTGATCTGCGTGCGGTAGGCCGCCGGGGCGTCCTGCAACAGGCGCTGGGTATAGGCCTGGTCCAGCTCGGTGCTGACGCTCAGGGCATCCTTGATCGCGACCCGGTCCGTTACCCGGTCGCAGGGCAGGCCCGATTCGACGCCTTGCAGCTGGGCCTGCCAGTAAGCCAGTTCCTGTTGCAGCGCCGCGCTTTGGGCATAAGCCTGCAACTGCCCGGCCCAGGCCTGGGTCGAGCTGGTCTTGACCGGCAGCTTGATGGTTTGCCCGGCCGTTTGCTGTACCAGGGCCTGATGCAGGTCTTCCAGCAGCACCCGCCAGGACACGCCGTCCACCACCAGGTGATGGATCGCCAGCAGCAGACGCTGGCTGCCGTCCTGCAAGGTCAAGAGCACGGCGCGCAGCAAAGGCCCCTGTTGCAGATTGAGGCTGCGTTGCGCCGCGTCGCACAGGGTTTGCAGCGAATCCTCAGCGACCTGGTCCGCCAGCCACAGCACCGCATCGGCTTGCATCGCGGCCAACGGTGCCGAAGTCACCGGCGCCGACGGCGCATAAGTCGCGGCCCAGCCGGCCCCCTCTTCGACGAAGTTCAGGCGCAGGCCGTCGTGGTGTTCGAGCAAGGCGTGCAAGGCGTGCTCCAGCGCCTGGGCACTCAGGGTCTTCAGCGGCTTGAGCAGCACCGACTGGTTCCAGTGATGGCGCTCCGGCACCGGGGTGTCGAAGAACCATTGCTGGATCGGCAACAGCGCCATCTCGCCGCGCACCGGGCCCTGGTCGATCTGCAACCCGCCCTCGCCCTGCTCCGCCACCGTGGCCAGCCCTTGCACCGTCTGGTGCTGGAACAGGTCTTTCGGGGTGAAACGGATACCGGCCTGACGGGCACGGCTGACCACCTGGATCGAGATGATCGAGTCGCCACCCAGTTCGAAGAAGTTGTCGGTCACGCCGACCTGTTCCAGCTTCAGCACATCGGCCCAGATGGCGGCGATCTGCTGTTCCAGCTCGTTTTGCGGCGCGACATAGGTCTGCTGCATCAGCTGTGCATCGACCTTCGGCAGCGACTTGCGGTCCAGCTTGCCATTCGGCGTCAGCGGCAGCGCTTCGAGGAACAGCAGGTAGGTCGGCACCATGTAGTCCGGCAGGTTTTCCCGCAGGCGGGCCTTGATGCTTTCCCGCAGCTGCGCCTGGCATTCGTTGCTCGAAGTAACCTGCGCGTCCACCGGCACGATGTAGCCCACCAGTTGCTGGCCGCTCGGGCCTGGCTGGGCGATCACCGCCACTTCCAGTACCGGCTCCTGTTCCAGCAAGCGCGCTTCGATTTCGCCCAGTTCGATACGGAAACCCCGCACCTTCACTTGATGGTCGACACGCCCCACATACTCCACCAAACCGTCGGTGCGATAACGAGTCAGGTCGCCGCTGCGGTACAAGCGCGCACCGCTGATGCTGTAAGGGTCGGGAATAAAACGCTCGGCCGTCAGCCCCGGCCGATCCAGGTAGCCCCGGGCCACGCCCAGGCCGCCCAGGTACAGCTCGCCCGCCACGCCCACCGGCAGCAGGTTGAGGTTGGCATCGGCGACGTAGGCGCTGCGGTTGCCGACGATATTGCCGATCGGTGCATAAGCCGCGTCGCACGGATCGCCGGCCTTGGCCTTCCAGATCAGCGGGGTGACCACGGTTTCGGTCGGGCCGTAGCCGTTGAAAATGTACTTCGGCCGCAGCACGCGCCAGGCCAAGTCATAACTGGCCTGCGGCACCGCGTCACCGCCGAAGCAATAGACCCGCACCGCCGGCGGGTTGCCGTCGCGTTCGGCGTGCACCGCCAGCTGTTGCAGGTACACCGGCGGGAACACGCCCACGGTGACGCCGTAGCGGTGCATCTGCTCGTAGGTGTATTCCGGCGACCACAGGCTGTCATCGCGGATCAGCACGCTGGCACCGTAGATCAGCGGGTGCATCCAGCCCTCATGGGAACCGTCGAAAGCGAAGGACATAAAGTGCAGCTCGCAATCGGCCGGGCTCATTTCATAACGCTCGCCGGTGGCCAGGCTGTGCATCGCCAGCGGGCCATGGGACACCGCCACACCCTTGGGCAGGCCGGTGGAGCCGGAGGTGTAGATCACGTAGGCGAGGTTTTCCTCGGCCAGGGTCACCTCCGGGCTGGTCATCGGGTAAGCCGCAAAGTCAGCCGCGCCTTCGACGCTGAGGGTCGGCAAACCATCGGGAATCGGCAGGCGATCCAGCAGATGGCTCTGGGTCAGCAGCAACCAGGCACCACTGTCCTGCATCATGTAGCGCAGGCGGTCCTGGGGATATTCGATATCCAGCGG
>NZ_JAQZAA010000102.1:0-4172 GCF_028640875.1 Pseudomonas sp. SBT1-2
CCGCCGCTGGACAGGGTGACGAACAGCTCCCACACCGACAGGTCGAAGCAGATCGAGGTCGAGGCCAGCACCCCTTGCAGGTCATCGGCGCTGTACACCCGGCTCGACCAGTCGATCAGCGCCAGCACGTTGCGATGGGCAATCGCCACGCCTTTAGGCAAGCCGGTGGAACCCGAGGTGTAGATCACATAGGCCAGGTTGTCCGCGGTCGCTCGCGGCGCTGGATTGTCCGGCGAATAAGCGTCCAGCCAGCCCGGTTGGGCATCCAGTTGCAGGGTTTGCAAGGACTCAACAGCCGGTAGCAACGACAGCAACGCGCTCTCGGTCAGCAGGATCTGTGCCTGGCTGTCGCGCAGCATATGGGCCAGGCGATCCTGTGGGTAATCCGGGTCCAGCGGCACATAGGCGCCACCGGCCTTGAGCACCGCCAACAGCGCCACGACCATCTCCGGGGTGCGCTGCATGGCCACGCCGACCCGCACTTCCGGCCCGACACCGAGCTCGATCAGCTTGTGCGCCAGGCGGTTGGCCCGGGCATTGAGTGCCTGGTAGTCCAGGCTTTGCCCAGCAAACAACAGGGCTTCGGCTTCAGGGTTTTTCCGCGCCTGGGCCTCGACCCGTTGATGCACACCGTGCTCACTCGGAAACTCGACCGACGCCGGGGCCCATTCGTGCAGCAGCTTGTTCTGCTCGGAGGCCGCCAGCAGCGGCAAGTCCCCCAGGCGTTGCCGGGGTTGCTGGACAATGCCCTGCAGCAACTGCACCCAGGACTGGGCCAGGCGCTCGATGGTCGAGGGTTCGAACAGGTCGGTGGCATAGGTCAGCGAAGCCCAGAGACCGTCTTCGGATTCGAAGGTGTCCAGGGTCAGGTCGAACTGCGCGGCGCGTCCCTGCCAGCTCAGGGTTTCGATACTGAGATCGTCCAGGCGCTGGCTGTGCGCGCCCTTCTTGACCGCGGTCTGATGGTTGAACATCACCTGGAACAGCGGACTGTGGCTCAGGCTGCGCTCGGGGCGCAGGGCCTCCACCAGTTGCTCGAAGGGCAGGTCCTGATGGGACTGCGCCATCAAGGCGGTCTGCTTGACCTGTTGCAGGAAATCAATGAAGCCCAGCTGACCGTCGACCTCGGCCTTGAACACCTGGGTGTTGACGAAGAAGCCGATCAGGCGCTCGGTCTCGACCCGGTTGCGGTTGGCGGTGGGCACGCCAACGCGGATATCGGCCTGGCCGCTGTAGCGGTGCAGCAGCACCTGGAACGAGGCCAGCAACAGCATGAACAGGGTCGCCCCTTCGCGCTGCGCCAGTTGCTTGAGACCGACCCGCAGTTCGTCCCCCAGCGGGATGTCGAACAGTGCGCCGCGATAGCTCTGGATCGCCGGGCGCGCATGGTCCAGGGGCAGCATCAGCAGCGGCTGCTCCCCGCCCAGTTGCTGCAACCAGTAGCCCAGCTGCCGTTCACGTTCGCCGGCGTCCATCCACTGCCGTTGCCAGTTGGCATAGTCGGCGTATTGGATCGGCAGGTCCGGCAGGCTGACCCTGCGTCCCTGGCGGTAGCCGGCGTAGAGCTGGATCAACTCGTCGACCATCACCCCCATCGACCAGCCATCGGAGACGATATGGTGCTGGGTCAGGACCAGCACATGTTCGTCCGCCGCCACTCGCAACAGGCTGGCCCGCAGCAGCGGACCGCTGCGCAGGTCGAAGGGAGGCTGGCGCTTGCTGTCGGTCAGGGCATTGAGCTGCTCCTCATAGGACAGGCCGCCGGCTTGCAGATCGATGACCTCGATGTGCAGCGGCGCCGGTGGATGAACCACCTGCACCGCAATGCCGTCTTCTTCGCAAAAGGTAGTACGCAGGGTTTCATGCCGGGCAATCAGGCTATCGAACCCATGGCGCAGCGCGTCGAGGTCCAGCTCTCCCGTCAGGCGCAACGCCGTGGTGATGTGGTAGGCGCTGCTGTCGGGCTCCAGTTGCCAGAGGAACCACTGGCTTTCCTGGGTATAGGAGAGAACCGGCGCCTCATCGGCGCCGCGGCTGCAGATAGGAGCGATACCAAAAAGGTTGATGCCCTTTTCTTTAAGCAAAATCGCCAGGGCTTTTCTTTCTTTGGCAGAAAGCGTGCCTACCGAGTCGATTAAAGCTTGCATGTACTACCTCTCCTAAGAAATTATTTTTTCAAGATCATCAGGAGATAAACGTTTGAGGGCCTCCAAAGATTTAGCCAATTCATCCTGCAGTGAAGAGGTCGTTTCCCGCAGGGCCTGAACCTTCTCGACAAAGGCCGACAGGCTCTCCGCGCCGAACAGCGACCTGATCGGAATATCCACGCCAAACTGCTGCTTGACCCGGGTCACGACCTGGGCCACCAGCAGGGAATGGCCGCCCAATTCGAAGAAGTTGTCGCTCAGGCCCACCCGGTCCAGCTTCAGCACATCGGCCCAGATCGCCGCGATCTGTTGCTCCAGTTCACTTTGCGGCGCCACATAGACTTGCTGCATTTGCTGCGCGTCGACCTTGGGCAGGGCCTTGCGGTCCAGCTTGCCGTTCGGCGTCAGCGGCAGCGCTTCGAGGAACAGCAGGTAGGTCGGCACCATGTAGTCCGGCAGATGCGCTTTCAGGGCCGCCTTGATGTTTTCCCGGAGCGCGGCCTGCGCTTCGATAGCCTCGGTGGTTTCGCTCGGCACGATATAGGCCACCAGTTGCTGGCCGTTGTCGCCGTCCTGGGCCAGGACAAAGGCTTCGCGCACCGCGGCCTGCTGCACCAGTCGCGCTTCGATTTCACCCAGTTCGATACGGAAACCGCGGACCTTCACCTGATGGTCGATGCGGCCGATGTACTCGATCACCCCATCGGCGCGATAGCGGGTCAGGTCGCCGGTGCGGTAGACCCGGCCACCGTCGCTGGAGAACGGATTGGGCACGAACTTCTCGGCGGTCAGCCCCGGACGCGCCAGGTAGCCGCGGGTCACCCCGGCGCCGGCCAGATAGAGTTCTCCGGCGCTGCCCACCGGCACCGGCTGCAGATCCGGGCTCAAGATATAGCTCTGGGTATTGCTGATGGCCTGGCCGATATTGGCCTGGCCACCCGCTTCGCGGCGGGTGTAAGTGGAGTAAGTAGTGTCTTCCGAAGGACCGTAGAGGTCGTAGACGTGTTGCAGGCCCGGTTGCTGGTACAGGGTATCCACCAGCGCCTGCTTCAGTGGTTCCCCCGCCAGGTTGATGATCCGCACGCCGGGCGGAATCTGCCCGCTGCGCTGCAAGGCGGCAATCGCCGACGGCACGGTGTTGATCAGCCGCACCCGATCGCGGTCCGCCAGCTCCGGCAACTCCAGGGCGTTGCGCGCCAGGACGATAAAGCCGCCGCTGGACAGGGTGACGAACAGCTCCCACACCGACAGGTCGAAGCAGATCGAGGTCGAGGCCAGCACCCCTTGCAGGTCATCGGCGCTGTACACCCGGCTCGACCAGTCGATCAGCGCCAGCACGTTGCGATGGGCAATCGCCACGCCTTTAGGCAAGCCGGTGGAACCCGAGGTGTAGATCACATAGGCCAGGTTGTCCGCGGTCGCTCGCGGCGCTGGATTGTCCGGCGAATAAGCGTCCAGCCAGCCCGGTTGGGCATCCAGTTGCAGGGTTTGCAAGGACTCAACAGCCGGTAGCAACGACAGCAACGCGCTCTCGGTCAGCAGGATCTGTGCCTGGCTGTCGCGCAGCATATGGGCCAGGCGATCCTGTGGGTAATCCGGGTCCAGCGGCACATAGGCGCCACCGGCCTTGAGCACCGCCAACAGCGCCACGACCATCTCCGGGGTGCGCTGCATGGCCACGCCGACCCGCACTTCCGGCCCGACACCGAGCTCGATCAGCTTGTGCGCCAGGCGGTTGGCCCGGGCATTGAGTGCCTGGTAGTCCAGGCTTTGCCCAGCAAACAACAGGGCTTCGGCTTCAGGGTTTTTCCGCGCCTGGGCCTCGACCCGTTGATGCACACCGTGCTCACTCGGAAACTCGACCGACGCCGGGGCCCATTCGTGCAGCAGCTTGTTCTGCTCGGAGGCCGCCAGCAGCGGCAAGTCCCCCAGGCGTTGCCGGGGTTGCTGGACAATGCCCTGCAGCAACTGCACCCAGGACTGGGCCAGGCGCTCGATGGTCGAGGGTTCGAACAGGTCGGTGGC
>NZ_JAQZAA010000103.1:0-17234 GCF_028640875.1 Pseudomonas sp. SBT1-2
CCTTGCTGGGTGAAGTCATCGTCCTTGCGGATGTTGTAGCTGGCACGCAGGGCCAGGTCCTGGGTGAGCTTGTGGCTGACCCCGAGGTTCAGGCGGTTCAGGTTGGTCTGCGGGGTATAGCCTTCGAGGGTGTAGTTGTTGTCCGGCAGGCTGTTGAGGGCCATGGTCAGCTTCTGGGTATCGTCCTCGTATTCCTTTTCGTGGGCGATTTCGCCGAACACCTGGGTTTGCTGGGTGATCTGATACTTGCCTTGCAGGCCGATGCCCAAACGCCGTGAGGTGCGTTTCTGGTCATCGAAGGTCAGGGCGGTGGAGTCGCTGCCGTCCTCGGAGTAACCGTCGACCTTGGCCCGCGCGTAGTCGGCGCTGATGAACGGCGACAGGTGCCACGGGCTGCTGGCCTGCTGCGCGATGTCGTAGCCCAGGCGAGCGCTGAAGGCCAGGATGTCGCCGCTGGTGTCGCCTTTTTCCCCGCGCTCGTTGGGGCCCAGGTCGAATTTGCGCTTGAGGTTGTCGTAGTCCAGGTGTCCGGCGGTAGCCGCCGCGTCGGCCCACCAGCGGTTTTGCTGGTACTGGACGAAGGCGGTGCCCAGGTAGGTGTTGAGCTTGTAGTCCGAATCGTTGCTGCCCGCTTCGAGCTTCTGCCGATAGGCGCCGGCCAGCACGCCCACTCGCCAGGCCTCGTCGAGCCGGTAGCTACCACCGATGTTCAGGTTGAAGCCGTTGCCGTCGGCACTGGCGCCGCTGCGCTGGCTGTCGAAGTCCTGATGCTGGCCACCCGCGGCGACAATCGCCCGCCATTGACCCACGCCCTGCCAGTTTTCCCAATCGGCCTGCCATTGGTTGCGCAACTCATCCTGGTGCGCACGCAGGGTGCCCTGGGCCATTTCCGGGAGCAGGGTTATTTCCCAGGGCGCTGCCAGCAGGGAGTAAGCGTAATCGGCGATCAGCCGCTGGCCGGCTTCGGTGGGGTGGACCGAGTCGTTATAGATCAACTTGCTCGGGTCAGGTGTGGCGCTGTGAATGCCATAGCGGGCGTTTTCCGTACAGCCATTGCCACTGAAGCAGGTGGCGGTGAGATTCTGATCGGTGGCCAGGCCGAACTGTGCCGGGTTGGCGAAGCTTTCCTTCAAGAGCACGGGAATATTGAGGGGAATGACTTCGGCATCGACCGTCTGTAGTTGCCGCACCAACTCGGTGTTGAACTGGGCGCTGAGTTGGGAGGTGAACCCTTGCAACGGGCTGCCGTTGATTGCCGGGGTCAGGCCGATATCCGGTAGCAGCCAGACCATGATGTAGCGGGCGCCGGCCTGTTGCAGGGTCTGCACGCTGTCGACCAGGCGACCAGCTGCTGCATTGGCCTGGTCGAGGCTGGTGACGCGGCCCTGGAGGAAGTCGTTGCCGCCGCCCGACAGGTAGTACAGGGCATTCGGGTCGGCGCGCAAATGGTTGGCCACCAGATAACCCGGGCGGCTACGGCTGCCGGCGGTCGAGGTGGTGGTAATCGAATCGAGAATCTGGTCGGTGCGATAACCGCCGACCGCCCAGTTGTTGCCGTCAGGCAGGCCTTCGCTGGCGCGGGTGGCCGAGGTCGAGGCGGCGAGCTGGTCGTCCGAGAACCCCAGTTTGGCACCGAGCAATTGGGTCGAGTTGGCGGAACGGAGTTCTCCGCTGCCATCCAGGTAGATAGGCCCTGTGCGGTTGGTAAAGCGCTGGGTGGCTCCCGCAGGACCGCCTGGATCGGCGAATTGCCCGGCATCGCTGAGGCTGTCGCCGAACACGATAAAGCTGGAATAGGGGGAGGGGGCTGCGATCGCTTGAGTGCAGGCTAAAGACAAAAGACTGCTGGCGAGTGGTACGAACAACGTCTTTTTGATCATGAACAAGTCCGTTTTATTTATTGTTGTAGAGAACGAAACGACAGTACCAAAAACTTTTGTGTCTGAGCTATGGCTATAAGCCATATCGCTTGTTTATCCGGGCGTGGGCCCCGCCATATTGCGCCCTCTGCTCAGCTAAGTTACTGTGCCTGAACGTATGAATGAGACCTTCCCCGTGTTGATCGTCAGCAAACTCTTGATGCGAGTTGTTAAGGCACACGCCCGTTGGCGTTGGCGCGCCTAACTTTTCTCTGCCGGCCCGGCCGGACCTGTACCGTTTTGCCTTCTTTACCCCTGTTCGACTCCGCTTGTGCTGGTTGAGTGATTGCAACCCCCGGCGGGCCTGTCAGCGGGCAATCCACTGAAGGCTGTATTAAAAGTCAGTGAATTCAAGAGGTTGTAATCCCCATGTTGCTGATGATCGATAACTACGACTCCTTTACCTATAACGTTGTGCAATACCTTGGCGAGTTGGGTGCCGAGGTCAAGGTGGTGCGCAACGACGAACTGACCGTGGCTGAAATCGAAGCGCTCAACCCTGAGCGGATTGTCGTGTCGCCCGGTCCTTGCACACCGACCGAAGCCGGTGTGTCCATCGAAGCGATCAAGCATTTCGCCGGCAAGCTGCCGATCCTGGGCGTCTGCCTGGGCCACCAGTCCATTGGCCAGGCCTTTGGCGGCGATGTGGTGCGCGCGCGGCAGGTGATGCATGGTAAGACTAGCCCGGTATTTCACCAGGACAAGGGCGTATTCGCCGGTCTGAACCATCCGCTGACCGTGACCCGTTACCATTCCCTGGTGGTCAAGCACGACACCTTGCCGGACTGCCTCGAGCTGACCGCCTGGACCCAGTTGGAAGACGGCTCCGTCGACGAGATCATGGGGCTGCGCCACAAGACACTGAACATCGAGGGTGTGCAGTTTCACCCCGAGTCTATTCTCACCGAGCAGGGCCACGAGCTGTTCGCCAACTTCCTCAAACAGAGCGGCGGCACGCGCTAAGGACTTTCCATGGATATCAAGACTGCCCTGAGCCGTATCGTCGGCCATCTCGATCTGAGCACCGATGAAATGCGCCAGGTCATGCGTGAAATCATGACCGGCCAGTGCACCGATGCACAGATCGGCGCCTTCATGATGGCTATGCGCATGAAGAGCGAAAGCATCGACGAAATCGTCGGCGCTGTTTCGGTCATGCGCGAGCTGGCGGACAAGGTCGAGCTGAAAACCCTCGACGGCGTGGTCGATGTGGTCGGCACCGGCGGTGACGGTGCGAACATCTTCAACGTGTCCACGGCTTCTTCCTTTGTCGTCGCAGCAGCCGGTTGCACGGTGGCCAAGCATGGCAACCGTGCGGTGTCCGGGAAAAGCGGTAGTGCCGACCTGCTCGAATCCGCCGGCATCTATCTGAACCTGACGCCGGTACAGGTTGCCCGCTGCATTGATAACGTCGGCATCGGTTTCATGTTCGCCCAGTCCCATCACGGTGCCATGAAGTACGCCGCTGGCCCGCGCCGCGATCTCGGCCTGCGCACCCTGTTCAACATGCTCGGCCCGCTTACGAATCCGGCCGGTGTGAAACATCAGGTGGTGGGTGTGTTCACTCAGGCGTTGTGCCGGCCATTGGCCGAAGTTTTGCAACGTTTGGGCAGCAAGCACGTGCTGGTAGTGCACTCTCAGGATGGCCTGGATGAATTCAGTATCGCCGCGCCGACCTTTGTCGCTGAACTGAAGGACGATCAGATCACTGAGTATTGGGTGCAGCCCGAAGACCTAGGCATGAAGAGCCAGAGCCTGTTCGGCCTGGTGGTCGAAAGCCCGGCGGCATCGCTCGAGCTGATTCGCGATGCTTTGGGGCGGCGCAAGACCGAGCATGGGCAGAAGGCCGCGGAAATGATTGTGCTCAATGCCGGTGCCGCGCTCTATGCCGCGGACCATGCCAGCAGCCTGAAAGAAGGCGTAGCCCTGGCCCATGACGCTTTGCACACTGGGTTGGCTCGCGAGAAGCTGGAGGAGTTGGGCGCCTTTACCGCGGTATTCAAGCAGGAGAATGAAGGATGAGTGTGCCGACGGTTCTGGAAAAAATCCTCGCCCGCAAGGTCGAGGAAGTGGCTGAGCGTAGCGCACGGGTAAGCCTGGCCGAACTCGAAGGCCTGGCCCGCGCCGCGGATGCGCCGCGCGGCTTTGCCAAGGCGCTGCTCGACCAGGCCAAGCTCAAGCAGCCGGCGGTGATCGCCGAAATCAAGAAAGCCTCGCCGAGCAAAGGCGTGATCCGCGAGCATTTCGTGCCGGCGGAAATCGCCAAGAGCTATGAGAAGGGTGGCGCGACCTGCCTGTCGGTGCTCACCGACGTCGATTATTTCCAGGGCGCCGACGCCTACCTGCAACAGGCGCGCGCCGCCTGTTCGCTGCCGGTGATCCGCAAGGACTTCATGATCGATCCGTACCAGATCGTCGAAGCCCGCGCCTTGGGTGCCGACTGCGTGCTGTTGATTGTGGCGGCGCTGGATGATGCCAGGATGGCCGAACTGGCTGCCGTGGCCAAAGGTGTGGGTCTTGATGTGCTGGTTGAAGTGCATGACGGCGACGAGCTGCAACGCGCCCTGAAAACCCTCGACACGCCGTTGGTGGGCATCAACAACCGCAACCTGCACACCTTCGAGGTCAATCTGGAGACCACCCTCGATCTGTTGCCACAGATTCCGCGCGATCGTCTGGTGATCACCGAGAGCGGCATCCTCAACCGGGCCGATGTCGAGCTGATGGAAATCAGCGACGTCTACTCCTTCCTGGTGGGCGAGGCCTTTATGCGGGCCGAGAGCCCAGGCCTGGAACTGCAACGCCTGTTCTTCCCGGAGCGTGGCGTGCCGGTGAGCGGTTCGACCCTGGACTGAACCTGAGTTGATGAAGAAGCCGGCGCCGCCGGCTTTTTTATACCTATCGCAAAGGACCTTTACTGTCATGACCCAGCCCCTTTCCCTGACCGTCGAAGCCGGTCTGCAGGCCGAACAGGATCTGCTCGCCCAGGTATGCAGCGGTGACCAGGAGTACGGCCTGTTGTTCTGGCAACCGAGTGACAGGGCGCTGGTGATGCCGCGGCGCTTGAGTCGTTTGCCGGGGTTTGAGCAGGCTTGCGAGGCACTGGCCGCCAGTGGCTGGCCGGTGTTGCTACGGGAAACCGGTGGGGAGCCGGTGCCGCAATCGGCTGCGACGATCAATATCGCGCTGGTCTATGCGCCGCCTCGCAGTGAGGGTGACCAGAACCGGATCGAAACCGGTTATCGCCGTTTGTGCCAGCCGATCTGCGACCTGCTTTCCGAGCTGGGGGGCGAACCCTCCCTGGGTGAAGTCGAGGGCGCTTTCTGCGATGGCCGGTTCAACGTCAATCTCAACGGGCGCAAGATGGTTGGCACCGCCCAGCGTTGGCGTCAGAGCAAGGGTGGGACGCGTCCGGTTGGATTGGTGCATGGCGCGCTGTTGCTGGATGACGAGCGGGAAACCATGGTCGCGGCGGTCAATCGGTTCAACCAGGCCTGTGGCCTGGAGCAGCGTTGCCGTGCCGAGAGCCATATCGCCTTGCATGAGGCGTTCGCCGCGCCGAATGCCATCGAGCGCCTGGATACCCTGTATCGGCAGATGCTGGCGCAGTTCCTGCCGCTCTAGCGGGTGCCGAACACCACCATGGTCTTGCCTTTGACATGGACCAGGTTGCGTTCTTCGAGGTCCTTGAGCACCCGGCCGACCATTTCCCGTGAGCAGCCGACGATTCGCCCGATTTCCTGACGGGTCACCTTGATCTGCATGCCGTCCGGGTGGGTCATGGCATCCGGCTGCTTGCACAGTTCGAGCAGGCAGCGGGCTACGCGCCCGGTGACATCGAAGAACGCCAGGTCGCCGACCTTGCGGGTGGTGTTGCGCAGGCGTTGGGCGATCTGGCCGCTTAGCACATACAGAATGTCCGGGTCCTGTTGAGACAACTCACGGAATTTCGCATAGCTGATCTCCGCGACTTCGCATTCGACCTTGGCGCGTACCCAGGCGCTGCGTTGCTGCTCATGCCCGGCCTGTTCGAACAGGCCCAGCTCGCCGAAAAAATCCCCGGCATTGAGATAGGCGATGATCATTTCCCGACCGTCATCGTCTTCGATCAGGATGGTGACCGAGCCTTTGATGATGAAGAACAGCGTGTCCGACTGGTCACCGGCGCAGATGATGTTGCTCTTGGCCTGATAGCGGCGGCGCTGGCAGTGCATCAACAGCTTGTCGAGGTTCTTGATCTTGGGTGTAGGGGCAAGAGCAACCATGGTTGTATCCCGAAAAGACAGCACGGTGTGATTTGGTTTTTTTATGGGGCGGTCAAGCAGGATCGCCGATAGCTGGCAATGCGCCAGCGATTTGGCGCCAGCTTAACAGACACATCCTTTGGGTAATTAAGAATTTTCCTATCAGAACTGAGTGTGGCACCGGAACAGGCAAAGCGCTGCCGTCCAAGGCCCTGTGCTAAGCTGGCGACCCTTTTTTAGCAGTGGAGTCTTGGCGATGAAGGCACGCATCCAATGGGCTGGCGAAGCCATGTTCCTCGGGGAATCGGGCAGCGGTCATGTGGTGGTAATGGATGGCCCGCCGGAAGCCGGCGGTCGTAACCTGGGCGTGCGCCCGATGGAAATGCTCCTGCTCGGCGTAGGCGGTTGCAGCAACTTCGACGTGGTCAGCATCCTGAAAAAGTCCCGCCAGGCTGTCGAAAGTTGCGAAGCCTTCCTCGACGCCGAGCGTGCGACCGAGGACCCCAAGGTTTTCACCAAGATTCACATGCACTTCGTGGTCAAGGGCCGCGGGTTGAAAGAAGCCCAGGTCAAGCGCGCCATCGAGCTGTCGGCGGAAAAATACTGCTCGGCATCGATCATGCTCGGTGCGGCCGGGGTTGCCATCACTCACGATTACGAAATCGTCGAGCTCGGTTGAGTTTCCATTCAACCATCCTGAATTCGTGGCAAAAGAAAGGGCGCTGAAAAAGCGCCCTTTTTTTGCCTGCGATTTGTATCGATCAGATCCGGTAAGTGCTTTTGGTCATGACCTTGGCCAGCAGGCTCATGCCGAACTTCACCGGCGTGGGGAAGCGGAATCCCCCTGCGTCCAGCGCGCTTTCGGCGTGTTGTTCTTCGTCGATGCGCATCTGCTCGAGAATCGCCCGGGACTTTTCATCCTCGGCTGGCAATTGCTCAAGGTGTTCGTTGAGGTGTTTGCACACCTGATCTTCAGTAGCCGCCACGAAACCCAGGCTGACCTTGTCGCTGATCAGCCCGGCTACCGCGCCGATGCCGAACGACATGCCGTAAAACAGTGGGTTGAGCACACTGGTGTGGCTACCCAGCTGGTGAATGCGTTGCTCGCACCAGACCAGGTGGTCGATTTCTTCTTCCGCGGCGTGCTCCATAGCGGCGCGCACGTGCGGCAGCTTGGCGGTCAGGGCCTGGCCCTGGTACAGCGCCTGGGCGCAGACTTCGCCGGTATGGTTGATGCGCATCAGGCCGGCGACATGCTTGGTGTCCTCTTCGCTCATCTGCACCTCCGGCTGCACGATGGCAGGGGAAGGGCGATAAGGCTGGCCACTGAAGGGCAGCAAGGTACGCATTGCCGCATCTGCCTGCAGCAGTAGACGGTCAATCGGCGAGTAGTGACGTTGGGTAGTCATGCTTACCTCCGGGAAGAATCACGGCGGCCAGTTTACCCCAATCGATGGGCAGAGGCCTGCGCTGGATCAGCACACTCTCGGCAAACCGGGCGAGAAGTGTGCTGTCGCGCACTTTGGGCGGGGATCAGCCCGGCGGCCAGTGCATCTGGCGCTGACCCAGAACGTGCATGTGAATGTGATACACGGTCTGGCCGCCGAGTTCATTGCAGTTCATGACGACGCGGAAGCCTTCCTCGCAACCCAGTTCCCTGGCCAGGCGCTGGGCGGTGAACAGGATATGTCCGGCCAGCAGCTTGTCGTCTTCGGTCAGGTCATTGAGGGTGCGCACCGGCTTTTTCGGAACTACCAGGAAATGCACGGGGGCCTGTGGGGCGATATCGTGGAAGGCCAGAACCTGGTCGTCCTCGTAGATGATCTTCGCCGGTATTTCCCGGTTGATGATCTTGGTGAACAGAGTATCCACAGCTGTTTCTCCGTTGTGTTGGTCCGGGCTGAGTGTACTCAGGCAAGCCGAGTGCGCCCAGCCTTAGATGATTGCCCGGTCAGCGCGGGCAATAGGCTTTGTTGACGGCGCCGGAAATCTTGCGGGTCAGCCAGCGCGAACCCAGGCGCGGGCTGAACGCGAACCAGCGGTTGCGGCGGCCGGGGATGATAATGGCGCGGTTCTTTTCCAGGGCGCGCACGGTGTACAGCGCGACTTCTTCCGGGCTCATCAGCAGCTTGCTGTCGTTGAGCTTGCTGGTGTTCAACTGGGCGGTATCAAAGAAACCGGTGCGGGTCGGGCCGGGGCAGAGTACCGAAACCTTCACCGCATTGTTTTTCAACTCTTCGCGCAGGCCTTCGGAGAAGTGCAGCACATAGGCCTTGCTGGCGTAGTAGGTGCTCATCCAGGGGCCGGGATAGAAGCCGGCGATCGAGGCGACGTTGAGAATCTGCCCGCCGCCCTGCAAGGCCATGCTGTTGCCCAGGGCATGGCAAAGCCGGGTGAGGGCGAGAATGTTCACTTCGATCAGGTCCTGTTCGGTCATCCAGTCCTGGGCGAGGAACGGCCCGCAGGTGCCGATGCCGGCGCAGTTCACCAGCAGGTCGATCTGCCGGTCGCCTTCCTCCAGCTCCAGCAGAAAGCCCGAAAGCCGCAAAGGCTCGGACAGGTCGCAGGCGCGGAACAGCACCTCGACGCCAAAACGCTGGGTCAACTCGATGGCGATGCTTTCCAGCTGATCACGCTGCCGGGCCACCAGGATCAGGCTGCGGCCACGCCGGGCCAGCGCTTCGGCCAATGCCAGGCCTATGCCGCTGGAGGCGCCGGTGATCAGAGCGTAACGGGTCATGCGGTTCTCCATTGCAACGGTCGGTCGCCTGTGGGGAAAGTCCCAGGCACCGGCGCGTTATTTCAATCCGATAGTCTACAGGTGGCCAGGGCGGGCTTGCTGCTTTCGCTGCTGCCATCCTGGGCGCCTTAGACCGAGCTGAGCCCGCCAATGAAGGACAGCAGCAAAACGATTATCCACAGCGCGGCAAGCCCCTTGACCGCTCCACTGTTTGGCGGAGGCGGCGCGCCGTAACGATTGGCGCCGGTGTTGCCCGGCAGGACCGCCAGCAGCAGCGGAAACACCGCGTACACAAATGGCAGCAAGTTCAACAGCCAGAGCCAGCCCGACCAGCCCAGGTCATGCAGGCGCTGAACGGAAATGGTGATGTTCAGATAGGCGAAGGCCAGTGCTACGACGCCGAGGAAGATCATTCCCGTCACCTGCAGGCCGTTGCCGACCAGAGCCGCGGTCAGGAAGCCGCCGACGAGGGTAGTCAGCAGGATCAGCACGAGGGTCCAGGCGAGATAGCGCAGGCGCCCGATGCGGCCATCGACGGTATAGAACTTCAACTCGCCAAACTCGGGAAGGGGATCACCCACTGTGGCTTGAGGCGGGGTATAGGGCGAAGTGTCCGCGCCGGCCATGGGTTCTGGCGCTGGTGTCGGTGTCGGGCGTTGCCAGTCACTTGTCGCGGTGGGGCCTGCTTGAGGCAAGTCCACCGAAAGCGAAGGGGCTGGCGCCGGGGGAGCAGGTTGAGGTGTCGGTTGGCTGGCGCCTGGGGCAAGATCCGGTTCTACGCGTGGGGCGATACCGGCCTGGTTCAGCGCGGCGAGATAAATATCCGCATCCAGCTGGGAGAGGTCGCGCTTGAGGGTAATGTTTTGCCCCTTGAACAGAGGCTCGATCGCGGCGATATCGCTTTTGAACAGCTTGGCGATTTTCTGCTTGGCATGTTCGATGTCGACACCCGGAAGCAGAGCTCCGTCAAATACGATCTTGAAACGGTTTTCGCTCATGCAGGGCTTCCTTGTCGGCTTTATAGAGAGGGCTTTCGCAGGGCGATAGTTTAAGGCCAGCCGTCCGTTGCTGGCCAAAAAACATCAGCGATTCAGCGTGGCCAGCGTTGCGGCAGCCGAGCGGCCAGTTCCTGTGCGGCACGGTATTCGGCGTCCAGGCGGGCGACCAGTTGATCGACACTTGGCAAGTCATCGATTTCGCCGACGCCTTGTCCGGCGGACCACACGGTTTTCCAGGCTTTGGCTTCGTCGCTGAGCGGCTTGAGTTTCGAGCCGAAGTTGACTTCGCCTTTACCCTGCAGGGCGGCAAGGTCGAAGCCGGCGTTTTCCAGGCTTTGGCGCATGAAGCTTGCCGGAACCCCGGAGACCGCCGCGGTGTGCACGATGTCGGCGGCCTTGGCGCTCAGTAGCATCTCTTTATAGGCTTCCGGCGCGTGGCTTTCCGTGGTGCCGATAAAGCGCGTGCCGAAGTAGGCGAGGTCGGCACCAAGCAACTGTGCGGCGAGTATCTCGTGGCCATGGTTCAGGCAGCCAGCCAGCAGCAGCGTCTTGTCGAAGAACTGGCGAATTTCGGCGATCAGGGAGAACGGGCTCCAGGTCCCGGCGTGACCACCGGCGCCGGCGGCTACTGCGATCAGGCCGTCAACCCCGGCCTCGGCAGCTTTTTCCGCGTGGCGTCGGGTGGTGACGTCATGGAAGACCAGGCCTCCATAAGCATGCACCGCATCGACCAACTCCTTCACCGCCCCGAGGCTGGTGATGACGATAGGCACCTTGTGTTCGATGCAGATCGCCAGGTCGGCGTTCAAACGTGGGTTGCTGTGATGCACGATCAGGTTGACGGCATAGGGTGCGGGGTTTTCCAGGGTCGCAAGGCCTGCTTCGATTTCTTCCAGCCAGGCCTTGAAGCCACTGCTTTCACGCTGGTTGAGGGCAGGGAAACTGCCCACTACACCGTTGCGGCAGCACGCCAGAACCAGTTGTGGGTTGGAAATCAGGAACATCGGCGCCGCCACGACAGGCAAGCGCAAGCGTTGTTCGAGCAGAGCGGGCAGCGACATTGGAAGTACCCCGAATAATGAACGGCTAGTAGGAATTAGAACGGCCGGACGACGACCAGAATTACGATAGCCAGCAATACCAGAACTGGCACTTCATTGAACCAGCGGTAAAAGACATGGCTGCGGGTGTTTTCGCCACGGGCAAAACGTTTCACCTGGGCGCCGCACATGTGGTGGTAGCCAATCAGGATGACTACCAGGGCCAGCTTGGCATGCATCCAGCCACCCTGGCCGAAGTAGGCGCTGGGGTTCAGGCTCAGCAGCCAGATACCGAAAACCAGCGTGGCGATCATCGCCGGCCCCATGATCCCGCGGTACAGCTTGCGCTCCATGATACTGAAGCGTTCCTTGCTGATCGTGTCTTCGCTTTGAGCGTGATAAACGAACAGGCGTGGCAGGTAGAACAGACCGGCAAACCAGCAGACCAGACTGACGATGTGAAAGGCTTTGAGCCACAGATAGAGCATTTAGGTTATTCCCAGGTTCACGGTAGCGCAGATAGTAGAGGCAGGAGCGTCCGCACGTCACCTTGACGGTTGTCGCAGGGTCTTTCGGCCCCTATCATCGACGGCTTTCCAGTGGGTTCGTTGAGGGCAGGTTTATGGTCAAGGTCGGTATCGTCGGCGGCACGGGTTACACCGGTGTCGAACTGCTGCGTCTGTTGGCACAGCATCCGCAGGCTGAAGTGGTAGTCATCACTTCCCGATCCGAGGCAGGCCTTGCCGTTGCCGATATGTACCCGAACCTGCGAGGCCACTATGACGGCCTGGCATTCAGCGTTCCGGACATCAAGACCCTCGGTGCCTGCGATGTGGTGTTCTTCGCGACGCCGCACGGCGTTGCCCACGCCCTGGCGGGTGAGCTGCTGGCTGCGGGTACCAAGGTCATCGACCTGTCGGCGGATTTCCGTCTGCAGGACGCCGATGAGTGGGCCAAGTGGTACGGCCAGCCCCACGGCGCCCCTGAATTGCTCGACGAAGCCGTCTATGGCCTGCCTGAAGTCAATCGCGAGCAGATCAAGCAGGCGCGTCTGATCGCTGTTCCGGGTTGCTATCCGACCGCTACCCAACTCGGCTTTCTGCCATTGCTGGAAGCTGGGCTGGCCGATACTTCGCGGCTGATCGCCGACTGCAAGTCGGGTGTCAGTGGCGCCGGCCGGGGGGCCAGCGTTGGCTCCCTGTACTCCGAGACCTCGGAAAGCATGAAGGCCTATGCGGTCAAGGGGCATCGTCACCTGCCGGAGATTCGCCAGGGGCTGCGCCGTGCGGCGGGCAAGGATGTCGGCCTGACGTTCGTGCCGCACCTGACGCCGATGATCCGCGGCATTCACTCGACGCTCTATTCCACTGTCGTGGACAAGTCTGTGGACCTGCAGGCGCTGTTCGAGAAACGTTATGCCAACGAGCCGTTCGTGGATGTGATGCCGGCGGGCAGCCATCCGGAAACCCGCAGCGTGCGAGGCGCCAACGTCTGCCGGATTGCCGTGCACCGTCCGCAGGATGGCGATCTGGTGGTCGTGTTGTCGGTGATCGACAACCTGGTCAAAGGTGCTTCGGGCCAGGCCGTACAGAACATGAACATCCTGTTCGGTCTGGACGAGCGCCTGGGCCTGTCCCACGCTGGCATGCTGCCTTAAGGCGCCTGCCTGCTTCAGCAAAAGGCCCGTTACGGGCCTTTTTGCATTCTGCGGTGAGCCCCGGGCTTATTGATATACCGTAACAATAGTTGACCGCTTTTCTGGGAGAAGCGGATAATGCGCGTCATCACGCATTATGGCGGCGTAACGCCGGGAGATAGTCAGCATGAGCGTCGAATCCTTCACCCCCACGGCTTTGCAATTCACCCACGGTGCCGCGCACAAGGTGAAGAGCCTGGTCGATGAAGAGGGTAATGATCGCTTGAAGCTGCGCGTATTCGTTACGGGCGGCGGTTGTTCAGGGTTTCAGTACGGCTTCACTTTCGATGAAGAAGTCGCGGATGACGACACCATCGTCGAGCGCGAAGGCGTCAGCCTGGTGGTCGATCCGATGAGCTTCCAGTACCTGGCGGGTGCCGAGGTGGATTATCAGGAAGGTCTGGAAGGTTCGCGCTTCGTGATCAAGAACCCGAATGCCACGACCACCTGCGGTTGCGGTTCTTCGTTCTCGATCTGATCGCTGGTCAAGGTTTTATCAGACGCCGCAGGGCTTTCGGGCTCTGCGGCGTTTTGCTGTCTGGCGATCAGGCGGGGTAGATCGCGCCCAGTACACGCAGGCCGCGGGCGCCCGTGACGCTTGGGCGGTTGGCGGCGATGCCTTCAAGGCAGCAGTGGGCCAGCCAGGCGAACGCCATGGCTTCAACCCAGTCCGGATCGACGCCGTGGGTGGCGGTACTGCTGACCTTGGTGTTGGGCAGTAGGCTGGACAGGCGATTCATCAAGGCCGAGTTGTGGGCACCGCCGCCGCAGACCAGCAGTTCCTGGGTATCGGTCTGCGCGGCTTGCAGCGACTCAACAATGGTCAGTGCCGTCAGCTCCAGGAGCGTTGCCTGTACGTTTTCGGGAGCAAAAGCTGGCAAGCGAGCCAGATGCCCCTGTAGCCATTCCAGGTTGAACACCTCGCGGCCAGTACTCTTCGGGCCTTGAGTGGCAAAGAACGGGTCGCTGAGCAGCGCGTTCAGCAGCATCGGCTCAACATGACCACTGGCGGCCCACTGGCCGTCGCGATCGTAGTTCTCGCCACGTTGGGCATTGATCCAGGCGTCCAGCAGAACGTTGCCCGGGCCGCAATCGAAGCCTGCAACCGGCTTGTCGCTCTCGATCAGGCTCAGGTTGCTGAAGCCGCCGACGTTCAAGACTGCGCGCTTGCCGGCACTTCGATCAAAGAGCGCCTCATGAAAGGCCGGCACCAGTGGGGCGCCTTGGCCGCCAGCGGCGACGTCGCGGCTGCGGAAGTCGCTGACCACGGTGATTCCAGTGAGCTCTGTCAGCAGGGCCGGGTTGCCGATCTGGACCGTGAAACCGCGGGCTGGCTCATGGCGGATGGTCTGGCCATGACTGCCAATGGCGCGGATGTCTGCGGGTTTCAGCTGCTGTTGAGCAAGGAGGCTATGAATGCCCTGGGCGGCCAGCTTCACCCAGTTCTGTTGGGCGATGGCAGAGCGGGCGATTTCATCGGGGCCGCTGGCGCACAAGCCAAGCAGCTCGGCGCGCAGGGATTCGGGCATGGGGATGTAATGCGTGGCGATCAGCCTGATCACCGGGGTTTGCTCGATGAGTGCGATATCCAGGCCATCAAGGCTGGTCCCGGACATCACACCTATATAGAGCGCCATGCTTAACGCTTGTTCGAAGCGAGCAGGGTGGCTTTTTCCTGATCCATCCGCGCCATCAGCGGCTGGCTTTGTTGCAGGAAACGCGCGCGTTCCGCTTTGGCAATCGGGTCAGCCATCGGCAGCTTCTGGCCCAGTGGGTCGACGTGAACGCCATTGACCTGGAACTCGTAATGCAAGTGCGGGCCCGTGGAAAGCCCGGTGGTGCCAATGTAGCCGATCACCTGGCCCTGCTTGACGGTTCCGCCGGTCTTGACGCCTTTGGCGAAGCCTTGCATATGGCCGTACAGCGTACGGTAGGCGTTACCGTGCTGGATGATCACGGTGTTACCGTATCCGCCACGACGCCCGGCCAGAAGCACCTTGCCATCGCCGGCAGCCTTGATTGGCGTGCCGCGAGGGGCTGCGTAGTCGACGCCTTTGTGAGCGCGGATCTTGTTCAGGATCGGGTGTTTGCGGCCCATGGAGAAGCGCGAGCTGATACGTGCGAAGTCCACTGGCGTACGGATAAAGGCCTTGCGCATGCTATTGCCGTCAGCGGTGTAATAACTGCTCATGCCTTGTTTGTTGGTGTAACGCACCGCGGTGTAGGTCTTGCCACGGTTGGTGAAACGCGCAGAGAGAATGTTGCGGGAGCCCACGGCTTTGCCATTGACGACGGTCTGCTCGTAGATCACGTCGAACTCGTCGCCCGGGCGAATATCCTGGGCAAAGTCGATGTCGTAGCCAAAGACGTTGGCCATGTCCATCGTCAGGCTGTGAGAGAGGCCGGCACGGGCTGCGGATTGCGACAGCGAGCTGTTGATCACGCCATGAACATAGGCCGTGCGCACCATGGGCTTGGCGGTGATACGGCTGAAGGCGAAGCCTTTTGGCCCTTTGGTCAGGGTGATGCTTTCCAGGTCGTTGACCTTGCTGTGCAAGTTGTTCAACTGGCCGTCCGGGCCCAGTTCAAACTCAAGTTTCTGGCCGCGCTTCAACTGGGTGAACTGCTTGGCCTGCTTGTCGCTGGCCAACACTTCGTGCACCGAGGTGGCTGGCAGGCCGACCTTCTCGAATAGCGTGGAAAGGGTGTCGCCCTTGGCAACAATGACTTCCCTGTGATTAGCCGTCTTCTTTTCTTCTGCTAGGGCTGGAGCAGGCTGTTCTTGAGCGGTCTTTGCGGTGTCTTCGGGGCTGTTTTCGATTTGCGCGAACGGGGACGGTACGGCTTCATTTGTGGCTTGTACGGCGTCTGCAGCGTCTTGATCTTGTGTCAGTTGCTCGGCTGGGCTTTCCAGATC
Organism: Pseudomonas sp. SBT1-2; assembly: GCF_028640875.1. NCBI lineage: Bacteria > Pseudomonadati > Pseudomonadota > Gammaproteobacteria > Pseudomonadales > Pseudomonadaceae > Pseudomonas > Pseudomonas sp. SBT1-2. The sequence goes on from NZ_JAQZAA010000103.1 coordinate 15,555, forward strand.
AAGACTCAAAGTTGTTCTTTTGGCTTCTACATCACTGGAAGGGAATACCAGGAGCGCCAGGCTGAGGAGGGCGGCGATGCCACTTGCGGCGAGCAGGTGGGTCTTCGGATAAAGCGGCGGGGCTTTAGGCGGTTCTGTGGTCATAGGTAATTTTGACTTTGAAAAAGATGAATTGGAAAAGATGAATGACATGATGAAGATGAAATAACTGTATAAAATATAACCAAATCATCTGTTAAGCAAGCCTGCGGACGTCCTGTTCGCGGAAAGCCATCCATACGCCGGGCAAAACTTGTAATTGGGCGCTGATCTTGTATGGTTGGTTCCCTTTGAATCTGAGCCTTGCGGGTCTGTTATGAAGTCGGTTGAAGAGCAGCTAGCGCTGATCAAACGTGGTGCGGAAGAGTTGTTGGTCGAGTCCGAGCTGATCGAAAAGCTCAAGCGCGGCCAGCCGCTGCGTATTAAGGCTGGCTTCGACCCGACGGCGCCGGATTTGCACCTGGGTCACACCGTGCTTATTAATAAGCTGCGCCAGTTCCAGGATCTGGGGCACCAGGTGATCTTCCTGATCGGCGACTTCACCGGGATGATCGGTGATCCGAGTGGCAAGAGCGCAACCCGTCCGCCACTGACTCGCGAGCAGGTCCTCGAAAATGCCGAGACCTACAAGAGTCAGGTGTTCAAGATTCTCGATCCGGCGAAAACCGAGGTGGCCTTCAACTCCACCTGGATGGACAAGATGGGGCCTGCGGACTTCATTCGCCTGACTTCCCAGTACACCGTTGCTCGCATGCTCGAGCGTGACGATTTCGACAAGCGCTATTCCACCAATCAGCCCATTGCCATTCACGAGTTCCTCTATCCGCTGGTTCAGGGTTATGACTCGGTGGCGCTGCGTGCCGATGTGGAATTGGGCGGTACCGATCAGAAGTTCAACCTGTTGATGGGCCGTGAGCTGCAGCGCGGTTATGGTCAGGAAGCTCAGTGCATTCTGACGATGCCATTGCTCGAGGGGTTGGATGGCGTCAAGAAGATGTCCAAGTCACTGGGTAACTATGTAGGTATCCAGGAAGCACCAGGTGTCATGTACAGCAAGCTGGTTTCCATTCCGGATGTCTTGATGTGGCGTTACTTCGAGCTGCTGAGCTTCCGCTCCATGGAGGAGATCCTTTCCTTTAAGGCGGATGTCGAGGCGGGTGCGAATCCGCGGGATATCAAGATCAAGCTGGCTGAAGAGATCGTTGCGCGCTTCCATGGCGAAGAGGCTGCGGCGAATGCTCATCGTGCGGCGGGTAACCGTATGAAGGATGGTGAACTGCCGGATGATCTGCCTGAGATCGAGCTGGCTGCTGCTGAAGACATGCCGATCGCGGCTGTCCTTAATAAGGCTGGCTTGGTAAAGAACTCGGCGATGGCGCGTGACCTGCTCGGCTCGGGTGGTGTGCGTGTAGATGGTGAGGTCGTTGAGCGTTCCTTTATATGGACGATCGGCTCGACTCATGTTTGCCAGGCCGGAAAGAAGGCTTTTGCACGTATTACGCTTAAATCCGAATAAAACTGAAAATAGGTGTTGACGGCGAATTATATCTCTCTATAATTCGCCCCACTTCCGGCGCAGTCGAAACGGAAAACTCCTTGAGATTCAACGAGTTACACGGTTTTCGACAGCGGTTACGCTTC
>NZ_JAQZAA010000104.1:0-22218 GCF_028640875.1 Pseudomonas sp. SBT1-2
CCTTGCTGGGTGAAGTCATCGTCCTTGCGGATGTTGTAGCTGGCACGCAGGGCCAGGTCCTGGGTGAGCTTGTGGCTGACCCCGAGGTTCAGGCGGTTCAGGTTGGTCTGCGGGGTATAGCCTTCGAGGGTGTAGTTGTTGTCCGGCAGGCTGTTGAGGGCCATGGTCAGCTTCTGGGTATCGTCCTCGTATTCCTTTTCGTGGGCGATTTCGCCGAACACCTGGGTTTGCTGGGTGATCTGATACTTGCCTTGCAGGCCGATGCCCAAACGCCGTGAGGTGCGTTTCTGGTCATCGAAGGTCAGGGCGGTGGAGTCGCTGCCGTCCTCGGAGTAACCGTCGACCTTGGCCCGCGCGTAGTCGGCGCTGATGAACGGCGACAGGTGCCACGGGCTGCTGGCCTGCTGCGCGATGTCGTAGCCCAGGCGAGCGCTGAAGGCCAGGATGTCGCCGCTGGTGTCGCCTTTTTCCCCGCGCTCGTTGGGGCCCAGGTCGAATTTGCGCTTGAGGTTGTCGTAGTCCAGGTGTCCGGCGGTAGCCGCCGCGTCGGCCCACCAGCGGTTTTGCTGGTACTGGACGAAGGCGGTGCCCAGGTAGGTGTTGAGCTTGTAGTCCGAATCGTTGCTGCCCGCTTCGAGCTTCTGCCGATAGGCGCCGGCCAGCACGCCCACTCGCCAGGCCTCGTCGAGCCGGTAGCTACCACCGATGTTCAGGTTGAAGCCGTTGCCGTCGGCACTGGCGCCGCTGCGCTGGCTGTCGAAGTCCTGATGCTGGCCACCCGCGGCGACAATCGCCCGCCATTGACCCACGCCCTGCCAGTTTTCCCAATCGGCCTGCCATTGGTTGCGCAACTCATCCTGGTGCGCACGCAGGGTGCCCTGGGCCATTTCCGGGAGCAGGGTTATTTCCCAGGGCGCTGCCAGCAGGGAGTAAGCGTAATCGGCGATCAGCCGCTGGCCGGCTTCGGTGGGGTGGACCGAGTCGTTATAGATCAACTTGCTCGGGTCAGGTGTGGCGCTGTGAATGCCATAGCGGGCGTTTTCCGTACAGCCATTGCCACTGAAGCAGGTGGCGGTGAGATTCTGATCGGTGGCCAGGCCGAACTGTGCCGGGTTGGCGAAGCTTTCCTTCAAGAGCACGGGAATATTGAGGGGAATGACTTCGGCATCGACCGTCTGTAGTTGCCGCACCAACTCGGTGTTGAACTGGGCGCTGAGTTGGGAGGTGAACCCTTGCAACGGGCTGCCGTTGATTGCCGGGGTCAGGCCGATATCCGGTAGCAGCCAGACCATGATGTAGCGGGCGCCGGCCTGTTGCAGGGTCTGCACGCTGTCGACCAGGCGACCAGCTGCTGCATTGGCCTGGTCGAGGCTGGTGACGCGGCCCTGGAGGAAGTCGTTGCCGCCGCCCGACAGGTAGTACAGGGCATTCGGGTCGGCGCGCAAATGGTTGGCCACCAGATAACCCGGGCGGCTACGGCTGCCGGCGGTCGAGGTGGTGGTAATCGAATCGAGAATCTGGTCGGTGCGATAACCGCCGACCGCCCAGTTGTTGCCGTCAGGCAGGCCTTCGCTGGCGCGGGTGGCCGAGGTCGAGGCGGCGAGCTGGTCCTCGGAGAACCCCAGTTTGGCGCCGAGCAATTGCGTTGCGTTGGCGGAATAGACTTCACCGCTGCCATCCAGGTAGATAGGCCCTGTGCGGTTGGTAGCCCGCAGGGTGGCTCCCGCGGGGCCGCCGGGGTCGGCGAATTGCCCGGCATCGCTGAGGCTGTCGCCGAAGACGATGAAGTTGGAATAGGGAGAGGCAATCGCTTGAGCGCAGGCCAACGATAAAAGCGTACTGGCGAGTGGTACGAACAACGTCTTTTTGATCATGAACAAGTCCATTCTATATGTTGTTGTAAAGAACGAGTCGGCATTACCAAAGACTTTCGCGAGGGGTTGTCACAGCCCATTGCCGGGCCTTTTGCATAGCATTTTTTTCGGTTGAATGACGATAGCGGCTCAAGGGCACGACTCGGCGATAGCGAGCCTTGTACCGTCCGCTCGGTTCCCCCTCGAAAACCTTGCCGACTCGAGCTGCCACAATGCCCGATCCCGATCTCGCGAAACATGCGGGGATGGAGATTCAGATTGTTCTGAAGGGCCCCTAGACGGTAGTCGAACCCGCCGACGAATGACGACGAATAAGCGCGCCCTCTGAATTTTCTTGTCGTACACCAGCAGGCGCTGCGGCTCGCCCTTGGCCTTGGGGGCAACCAGGACGAAGGTGGCAGCCGGCTCTGGCTCGGCCTGCGTCGCGGGCGCGAACGGGCACTGGCAGGGTCCCGGCAGGAACTGCTTTTGCCCTATGCTTGGCATCCACCTCCCGACTGAGGACACCGAGATGCCCACCTCCGAGACTGCCCTTCTGCACAGCTGGCAGCACAACGCCCAGGCCTGGATCGAGGCCATCCGTGGCGGCGCCATCGAAAGCCGCGTCGAGGTCACCGACCAGGCGATCCTGCTGGCGGTGCTGGGCCGTCAGCCCGAACGTGTGCTCGACCTGGGTTGCGGCGAAGGCTGGCTGTTGCGGGCCCTGGCGCAACGGGGCATCGAGGCGGTCGGGGTGGATGGCGATGCAACCCTGGTCGAGGCCGCGCGCGCCGCAGGCTCGGCAACGGTGCATGTGGCCAGCTATGAAGCGCTGGTGGAAGCGCAGGTGGACATCGGCCGCGACTACGAGCTGATCTGCGCCAACTTCGCCCTGCTGCACCAGGACATCATCCCGCTGCTGGCCGCCATGCACGCCCTGCTCGCCCCCGGCGGCGCGCTGGCGATCCAGACCCTGCATCCGTGGAGCGCGGCGGCCGGCGACTATCAGGACGGCTGGCGCGAAGAGACCTTCGCCGGCTTCAAGGGCCAGTGGCAGCCCATGCCGTGGTACTTCCGCACCCTGTCCAGCTGGCTGAATGCCCTGGACATGGCCGGCTTCCAGCTGGCCAGCCTGCAGGAACCGCAGCACCCGCAAAGCCCGGTGCCGCAGTCGTTGCTGCTGGTGGCCGAACGGCGTGGGTAAGAGGTTGGCGCGGCGTAGCGGTTGCAGGCCAACAGTCAGAGTCGCAAGTGCGGTAAACGGCTAGACCCCTTATCTAGATCGGGAGAACAAATCGGCGCTCGTCTCCCGCCTTGCCGTCTTCTGCGGATGGCTCAAGCAAGAACCCGCAGCGCTCCACCACCTTGGTCGAGCCGAGATTGTCCTTGTAGACATAAGCCACCAACTGCGTCAGGTGCCAGCGCGTCCGCGCTTGCTGGATCAGATGCCGCAGCGCCTGTGTCGCAAGCCCCTGGCCGCAAGCGCTTTGGGCAATCCGATAGCCGACTTCGGCGGAGCCCTGCGCGCTATCGATGTTTTTCAGGTTGGCGCGGCCGATGATGGTTCCGCTGCAATCCTCGATCACCAAGGGGTGCCAGGTGCCAGCCGCGAAACCGGCCAGGTAGCCCTCGATATGCTCGGCGACGCCCTGCACCGAATAAAAAGCAGGGGCGCGCGCCTTGATATGGGATTCGAACCACTCACGGTTCCGGGTTTCGAAAGCCAGCAGCGCTTGCGTATCCGTACTGCGTAGCTCGCGCACTTTGAACGACTGCATGCACACCTCTCCTTTTTCTCATGGGTAACTGCACGGGCTTGCCCATCTGTCCGCATTCGGCCCGACTCGCCATACATCCTACTTGAGCCATTTTTTGCGTAACCACGCAGGACTCCGCCCTGCTCCAGACCGCGTCATCTGTAGCACTGATTCGGCTACTCGTCGGCTATCGCCACTGGGACCGTTCCTGCGGGAACTTCAGGTGACTGGCCAGGTCGATAGCAGCCCCTTCATCGGTCATGACGGGACAGTGAACACACCCCGGCCGAACAGCGCTGAAGGCCTGTTTTACGAGCGTGCCGTCGATGATCAACCGAGTCTGCCCCCTGATGCCAACCAAGCGTTTTCTGCCGGGTCTGATCCTGGCGCTCTGCGCAGTCACGTCGCATTGTCCGGTTGCGGCCGAGCGCAAAGCCTCTCAGCAAAGTAACACCGCATCAACAACCCTGATTGAATCCGCCTCGCAGCAGTATGCAGATGGCCAGTTGGACCAGGCCGCCGCCACGCTGGAGCGTGCCCTGCATATCCAGCCGAACAATCCCGCGACCCTGCACTACCTCGGCGTGTTGCGTCTTCAGCAGGGGCAGTATCAGCAGGCTGAAGCGCTGGCGACGCGCTCCAACATGCGGGTCGGTCGCAACCTCGCGTTACGCAATCGCAACCTCCAATTGATCCAGGCGGCGCAGAAGGCCCAGACGTCGAATAACCCACCCAACACCGATGAGCGTCTGGTTGCCGTAAGGGAGGGCCTGGAAGAAGAGGTTAAAAGGCGCCGTGCAGCAGAAATTGTCGCCGCCGAGCAGCCCACTCAGGACACTGAGCGCCGCACTGAAACCTTCACCCGCGAGGCGGCGGAGAGCGCCGCGAACTGGCCAACGGATGACAGGCCAAGCCCCGAAGGGCAACTGCGAATGACGTCCGCCGAGCCAGCCTCCACCTACGACGAGATTGAGATTCCCCGTGGCCATCGGCCGCCTCCGGGTAAATGTCGAATCTGGTTTCCCGATCGCCCGCCGGGGCATCAGCCCAAGCCCGGCAAATGCAAGAAACTGCGCGATCGGGTTCCTCCCGGAGCCTACCTGGTGCGGGGTTGAGTTTCTGGGTGGCCTCTTTTGACCGCTCTCTGCCGACCATGGTTACACAGCATGCTCTTCAAACCCGATGCAACCGCCGCGCAACGCCTTCAGGCCCTCGCCAGCGACGGACCGGTTCTGCTGCTCGGCCATGGCGTTATGAATCGACTGATCGCCAGGCAACTGGAGGCAGAGGGATGGACTCGCCAAGCACCTAATGGCGGCAGTCGGTATTGGAGTGCGACGGTGTATCGATATGGTGGGGTTTAAGTGGTGGCCGTTGGGCGGCAGAGCTGGCGTCCATGATCTAGTGCCGCGTTCACCGCCAGCCAGCGACGCGCAGCATTCCGGGCGGCCACTCAATGGCTATTTTTTCCCGCAGATTTCCACATCGTCCTGGCGGGTCAAGGCAGTGTCGATGCCCAGCCGGTAGCGGCAGTAATCGATGATCCAGCGCCGCTCCTGCTCGGTGAGGCGCTCGACTCTCCTGATCTCGCCATCGTTGGCGTGCAGGTTGTAGAACTTCATCTGAACCGTCGGATACTGCTTTATGAAGACAATCGTCTCGATATCGCCGTCCTCGAGCGCCTGGTAATAGCCGACATAGAACACCGCCAGTAGTGCCAGGGCGATTGCGATCAACAGCGTTTTCATGAGCGCGGCATCGTTGGTAGCCGTTGGGTCTTCATCCTGATGTTCCTGGCCTTTTTCGAGACGGGCGATATAAGCACAAGATTGCGTGGTCAGGTACATCATCCTCTTGGATGATTTGCGACATCCTCGACAGCGGCAAGGCGCGTCTGAAACGTCGCCGATGCGCCGGGCCGATGATCTACAGCGCCGAATAGCTGTACAGCGTGGTTAATGGAGTAGCTGGCGGATGCGAGGCGGGACGGGGCGTTTGCTGACCGTCGTGCGCGGCCGGTCGAGTCCACAACCAAAAGCGGTAATTCAAGAGCAGATCTGCGTACCATCAGCTAAACCTCATAACACGAAATTGGAAAAAACCCACTCAGTTGCATATCGCAAGCCCCGGCCTCAAAAGGGTCATCAGCCGGACACCCATGAGGTGAAGGAATAGCATTATGAGCGCTACTACCTGCCGTATCTGCGGGCTCCTATACGTCCCGTCGTTGAAAGAGGATCGACAAACTCATGCGGTTATTCATAAAAAGCTTGCGCGCGGATCCCAACCTCAAAAGGTTCGAGATTTTGCAAAAGCATTTGGCTGGGCTGTCGCTTTCAATGATGGCGGGCTTGACCGGATGAAAAGTCAGCATGACCCCGAACTCGGCAAGCTTGTGGTTGCGTTTTCCTGGTGGAGCCGTGCAATTTCGAATGGCGCACCGGAAAAAGATTTTGACAGCTATATGGAAGCGCACTTGGCTTTTGCCGACTCGCTCGTCAGCGGTATTGGAGAGAGAGCAGCCAGAGCGGCGATCAAAAAATGGGAGCAATACGCAGGGTAATCGCGCAAGGAAAGGAACAGGAGCCCAATCATGACAATGCGCACTTACGATTATTTTGCTTACCCCACGGCCACTAGAGCGAAGAGAAAACAACCGAGAACGATCAACCGTATTCCAAGTCTTGGGAACGCGTGTCGACCAAATGCCTCAGAAGTGGTCCAAATGACACCTAACTGGGTGAAGTCTGTGGCTCACCAATGTCCCGCGCAATGAGGCCACAGAGCCAGGAAATACGGACTCGAGACGAATGACTGCTCTCTCGATTGAAAGCCATTCCCAGGAGACCGTCCGCTGTTGACTCGAAGCGGGGGCTTTCACGCCCGATGAGCTTTCCTTTGTTCCAAGGCTGATGGCTGCATGTACGAATAATCTTCATGGCTTGTCCTTCACGTTGAGAGAAGACAAGGGTGGATCAGTCAAGGTGCGTGGTGGTCGCTAACCGACCCAAAGCAGTTGCCGACATTTAATGCGATCGATCACTACTCTGCTATTGTTCCTCTAACGGGGCCTACATTCAAAGTCTTGGACAGTTCGGAGTGACACGTAATATAAAAATTAAAACTTGCGGAGGCCAAAATGGGACGTTCGGCAGATTACACAATCCAGGGATTCCTATACCAATTTAATCAGACACTTTCTGAGTTACTGAAGGCCGCGGATGATGCGACGATCACTATCGAGGGTATTGTCGAAGATATTGAAGTAGCAACTTTTGCTGGAATCAAGGCAATTCAATGCAAGTACCACGAGACGCAGAACAACTACACACCGAGCATTCTTTATGACCCATTGCTTCAGATGATGAAGCACTTCAAGTCCAACCCGGGCGCAAAAATCCAGTACCATTTATTTGCACATTTCCCAAACAATCCGGCAGTCAACATATCCTCGAACGAACTCAAAAGAGCGCTAAATTCTAAAAACAAGGAATTGAAAGACTTGATCGCCGAGGTTGATGGAGTTGACATTGATGGATTCTTGAAAGTATTTGCCGTTTCTGTAACCCCTAAATACAGCGATTTAATGGAAGAAAACTCCAAACAGATTGAGGCTCTTGGCTTCAACAAGGGAGAAGTGGAAACGCTGTTCTACCCGAATGCCATTCAAATCATTGCCGACTTGAGTATAAAACACGATGAAAAACTGAGAAAAATTACAAAGAAGGATTTTTTGGAAATATTGCGTCGAATCAGATCTACAGCGGTATCTCAATGGACGCTTGCACTCAAAACGCGATATAAAATTTTAGAGACGCGACGTAAGCAACTTAAAGAAAACTTAAACGCAAACGTGCGCCTTCGCCATTTGGTCATATTTCCAAAATTCCTGGAGCAGTTCGATGATCAGATTGTCCTCTTCATCAAATCATTCATAGATAAGTACCACTTCAAAGTCTCACATACGCACACTCCGCTTTTTTCTCTGGATGCCCCGCAAGAACTATTTGATGAAATTGCGGAGCGACTGATTGGCAAGGATGTGACACCAAACCTAGGACGGCCAGTAAAGACATTCTCCGAGGCCAACTTTTTCCGTGAGCCAATGATCCAAAAGGATAAGAAGGAGTTTGCTCTGAGGTTTATCCGTTGGGATGACTATAAAAAACTGGCACTTAAAACTAAGGCAGATGATTTTTTTGTTATCGGTGACGGAGACATAGAAAATCTAGACTTCAAAGACGTAAATCTTGAAATTCTAGGTGCGGAAAAATTCGACGAAATCAAGTACATGATGGGGATAAGCAATGCCTATTAAAATTGGAGCTGTACTTTCGTGTGCACCAGAAGCTGTCATAGTTGCGGTTGATAATCTTGAAGCGTTCGAGAGAAACAAAGTTGGACTACAAGTTGGTCGCTTCTTGAAAATTGCGCAAGGTAACCATGACTTCACAATTGCCACCATCCGAAACATCAAGGGCACAAACACCATTAGTCCAGATGGAAAGACAATTTGGAGCTTTCAGATTGAGTGCCAAGCGATTGGAACCTTAATTGAGGACAAGACGTTTGACCGCGGCAGTCTCCTTCTGCCTGTGCCAACTGAGCATGCATTCATTGCGGAAAAAGATACTCTAGACAAGATCTTCTCCGCGGATGGTGATCACGATTTTCCGCTTGGAAAACTTTCATTGAACAAAGCCACCGATCTCATGATCAATGGCAACAGGTTTTTCAGCAAACATATTGCCGTTGTCGGTTCGACCGGTTCTGGTAAGTCATGCACGGTAGCGAGTGTGCTGCAGGGTATCGTTGGTATTTCCCAACATAAAAACAATAACAAGGACAGGCAAAATAACTCGCATATAGTGATATTCGACATCCACGATGAATACACTGCTGCGTTTACGTTGAAAGAGGAAGAGTCTTTTACCCTGAGTCGGCTCGACATTGATTCTCTGCAGCTTCCGTACTGGTTGATGAATTCGGAAGAGCTCGAGAGCATGTTCATAGAAAGTAACGAGGCGAACTCCCATAACCAGGTCAGCCAATTCAAGCAAGCTGTTGTGTTGAATAAGGAAAAGCACAATCCCGACGTTCTGGAGGTCACATATGACACACCGGTTTACTTTTCGATCAAGGAAGTCTACTACTTCATTGAAAACCTTAATCGTGAGGTTATCGGGCGGCTGCCTGGAGAAGATAAGCCAAAGCTAGCCAGCGGAGATTTGGTGTCTAATCGGACAGTCTATTTCGAAAAAATTCACGACTTCATTACCAACTCTGCTGCTGCAGCTACCAAGGCAACCAACGGGCCATTCAACGGGGAGTTCAACAGGTTCGTTTCCCGGCTAGAGGCGAAATTGTCTGACAAGCGCCTCCGATTTCTATTGAATGCGAAAAAGGCTGATGGGCAGGACCATGTCACCGGGGATTTCGAGACATTGATGAAGCAATTCATCGGCTACCTCGATAAGGCAAACGTCACTGTTGTGGACTTAAGCGGCGTTCCATTCGAGGTACTTAGCATCACAGTAAGCTTGATCTCTCGCCTCATCTTCGACTTCTGCTTTCACTATTCCAAGCTGCAGCACGCCCAAGGTAAGCTCAACGACATCCCAGTTATGCTCGTGTGTGAAGAGGCACACAATTACGTTCCTCGGGACCATCACGCAGCCTATCGCGCGTCCCGCAAGTCCATCGAGCGGATCGCAAAGGAGGGGCGGAAGTACGGTCTGAGCCTAATGGTGGTGAGCCAGCGGCCCTCGGAAGTATCAGAAACAATTTTTGCCCAGTGTAACAACTTCATTTCCTTGCGCCTGACGAACGACGCGGATCAGACATACGTACGGCGGCTCTTTCCGGATAACGCCAATTCGATCACAGAGATCCTGCCAAACCTGGCTCCGGGCGAGTGCGTAGTGGTCGGTGACGCAGTGCTGCTCCCGGCAGTTATCAAGATGCCGCTACCGGTCCCGGAACCTCATTCGCAAAGCGTCAAGGTTCATAATGAGTGGAAAACAGAATGGCGCGATGTTGTCTTCGCTCAGGTCATCGAGCGCTGGCGAAAGTAACTGCCCTGTGCATCATGATGGGAAGCTTTCCGCCTACCGCACTTCGGCGGAAAGCCTATCTATTGTCGACATTAGGCCTCGTGGCCCTCTCATCGAGATATTCCTTAGAAAACTAGTAACCAGTTTTTCAAATCAAGTGACTACAAGACTCGGTACTTCCTACTCTCCCTCCCCTACACCCCCCGCAACTGCGCAATATCCCGCTTCGGCGGCGCGCCAAACAGCCGGCTGTACTCACGGCTGAACTGCGACGGGCTTTCATAGCCGACCTTGAAGGCGGCGCTCGATACGTCCAGGTGTTCGTTCATCATCAGGCGTTTGGCTTCGGTCAGTCGTAGCCATTTCTGGTATTGCAGCGGGCTCATGGCGGTGAGTTGGCGGAAGTGGTGGTGGAAGGTGGGTGTGCTCATCTGCACGCGGGACGCGAGTTCATCGACGCGCAGTTGCGCGGTGTAATTCAGTTTCAGCCAATCGATGGCCCTGGCGATGCGGTGGCCCTGGCCGTCGACGGAGGCGATCTGCCGCAACCGTGCCGACTGGTCGCTCATCAGCAGGCGGTAGTGGATCTCGCGCTGGATCAGCGGGGCCAGTACCGGAATGGCTTCGGGCTCGTCCAGCAGCTGCAGCAGGCGCACGAACGAGGTGAGCATGGCCGGGGTCGCGGTGCCGATGCCCACGCCTTTGCCTGTGCTTCGATCGCGAGGTTGCAGCAGCCCGCCCTGGGCGGCCAGTTCCGCCAGCATCCGTGGATCGAGCTTGAAACCCAGCCCCAGGCAGGGTTGTTCCAGGCTGGCCGCCGTCACCTCGGAATTGGCCGGCAGGTCCAGTGAGGTGACGAGAAAGCGCGAGGTGTCGTAGGGGTAGGCTTCGCCGCCGACCCACAGCTGTTTCGCCCCTTGGGCGACGAGGATGATGCTCGGCTCGACCATGCACACAGAGGGCGGCGCAGGGATCTCGCGGCGAAAGAAGCCAAGACCGGGGATAGGTGTCGAATAGTCCCCCGAGTGTTTGATCCAGGCGCCAATGATGCGCGCGAGGGTTTCCTGGGGCGTCTGGGCGCGGCTGTCGTGTTGGTGTGTCATGTCGGTGTGTACCCTCCTCGCCAAACGTTAACCCGGCCCTTGCGGGGCGTCCTACCGAAAAAAGCAAAGTCCAGAGAATCGGGCAAGAATTCCAGCGTAATGCACTACAGGCCACTTGGGCCTGGCCGGGAAAATGACCATCCAACGTAACGCTGGATGGAGTGTGCAATGTTAGTCAACGCCTATGGCGCCCATGCGGGCGACCAACCTCTTCAACCCCTGCAGATCACCCGCCGCGCCCCCGGCGCCCATGACGTGCAGATCGACATCGCCTTCTGCGGCATCTGCCACTCGGACCTGCACCAGGTACGCGCCGAGTGGCAAGGCACGCAATTTCCCTGCGTGCCCGGCCACGAGATCGTCGGCCGGGTCGCGGCGGTCGGCGTCCATGTGCACGGTTTCCGCCCGGGCGACCTGGTCGGCATCGGCTGCATCGTCGACAGCTGCAAGCACTGCGCCGACTGCGAGGACGGCCTGGAGAACTACTGCGACGGCATGATCGGCACCTATAACTTCCCGACCCCGGACGCCCCGGGCTGGACCCTGGGCGGCTACTCGCAACAGATCGTGGTTCACGAGCGCTACGTGTTGCGCATCCGCCACCCCGAGGAACAACTGGCCGCCGTCGCGCCGCTGCTGTGCGCGGGCATCACCACCTATTCGCCGCTGCGCCACTGGAACGTCGGGCCCGGCAAGAAGGTCGGCGTGGTCGGCATCGGTGGCCTGGGCCATATGGGCATCAAGCTGGCCCACGCGCTGGGCGCGCACGTGGTGGCGTTCACCACCTCCGACGCCAAGCGCGAGGCCGCCCTGCAACTGGGCGCCGACGAAGTGGTGGTGTCGCGCAATGCCGAGGAAATGGCCGCCCACGCCAAGAGCTTCGACCTGATCCTCAACACCGTCGCCGCGCCCCATAATCTCGACGCGTTCCTGGTGCTGCTCAAGCGCGACGGCACCATGACCCTGGTGGGCGCCCCGGCGACTGCGCATGACTCGCCCAACGTGTTCAACCTGATCATGAAGCGCCGGACCCTCGCCGGCTCGATGATCGGCGGCATTGCCGAGACCCAGGAGATGCTCGACTTCTGCGCCGAGCACGGCATCGTCGCCGACATCGAACTGGTGCGCGCGGACCAGATCAACGAGTCCTACGAACGCATGCTCAAGGGCGACGTCAAGTACCGCTTCGTCATCGACAACGCCACCCTGGCGGGCTGAGCGCAGCAATCGCCTGATCCCGAGCCACCTTAAGCGGTCCGGCGGGTGCCCAGCTTGGGCACCCTTTTGCTTCGCGGTACCGGTTCCGGTGCCGCGTTTTCCCCCGGTCTCGACTGGACCTCCTCCAGCGCCGGGGCGGCTGACCGGCAAGGCTGTCTGTCGTCATTCACGCACCTGCCGTGCGCCCACTTATAAACAGAAGCACCCGCAAAGACCCGGCCCGCAAAAGCGTGTCGGTCAGCACGGGCGTTTCCAGCCATACAGGAAACCTGTCTCCATGACCGCTACCTTCCACGCCGAATCGCCCGAGGGCCGGCACACCTGGGGCGCCGTGCTGGCCATGGCCCTCGCCGCCTTTGCCCTGGTGGCCTCCGAGTTCATGCCGGTCAGCCTGCTGACACCTATCGCCGCGGATCTGCAGGTCAGCGAGGGGCAAGCCGGCCAGGGCATTGCCGTCTCCGGCCTGTTTGCCCTGTTCACCAGCCTGCTGATCGCCTCGGTGGCGGCCCGGGTCGACCGCAAGCGGCTGTTGTTGTCCCTGACCCTGTTGATGATCGTCTCCGGAACCCTGGTGGCATTCGCCCCGGACTACCTGAGTTTCATGGCCGGTCGCGCGCTGATCGGCGTGGCGATCGGCGGCTTCTGGTCGCTGTCGGCGGCCACCACCCTGCGCCTGGTGCCGCAGAACCAGGTGCCGCGCGCCCTGGCCATCGTCAACGGCGGCAATGCCCTGGCGACCGTGATCGCCGCGCCCCTGGGTAGCTTCCTCGGCTCGCTGATCGGCTGGCGCGGGGCGTTCTTTTGCGTGGTGCCAGTGGCCGCTCTCGCCTCCGTCTGGCTGCTGGTCAGCCTGCCACCGCTGAAAGCGCAGCCTGCCGCCGGCACCGGCAATGCCTTCAGCCTGATGAAAAGAATCCCGGTGGCCCTGGGCATGCTGGCAGTCAGCCTGTTTTTCATGGGCCAGTTCATGCTGTTCACCTACCTGCGGCCCTTCCTGGAAACGGTCACCCAGGTCCAGGTGTCGACCCTGTCGCTGATGCTGCTGGTAATCGGCGTCGCCGGCCTGGCCGGCACCTTCCTGATCGAAGCTTTCCTGAAAAACGCGCTGTATCGCACGCTGATCATCATCCCGCTGATGATGGCGGCGATCGCCATGGCCCTGGTGGCGTTTGGCGCTTCGGTGTCGGTCACCAGCGTCCTGCTGGGTCTCTGGGGACTGGTGGCGACCGCCGCTCCGGTCGCCTGGTGGACCTGGCTGACCCGCGCGCTGCCGGGCAATGCGGAAGCCGGCGGCGGCTTGATGGTGGCGATCATCCAGCTGGCGATAACCGCGGGCGCCACGGTGGGCGGCCTGGCCTTCGACCTGAGCGGTTATCAGGCGACCTTCGAACTGAGCGCGGCAGTGCTGGTGGTGGCCGCCGGGCTGGCGCTACTGGCGGCCCGCGCCGCCACGCGCGCGCCTTTCCGGGCATCGAACGTGGCGGCGTGAGCGCTGGTGGGCGTTAAACAAACCGACAGGACAGGGCTGGGTATGCGCCGGGCATTCGCCCTGCTCTCAGGCAAGTGGAAGCTGGAAATCATGTGGTTGCTCAATCAGCGGGTCTACCGCTTCGGCGAGTTGCGAAAAGCCATTAGCGGCATCACCCAGCACATGCTGACCGCGCAACTTCGCGAGCTGGAAAAGGACGGGCTGGTGTCGCGCACGGTCTTCGCCGAAGTGCCGCCACGAGTCGAATACGAGATCACCGCCAAGGCCCGCGCGCTGGGCCCGACAATGGAGGCGCTGGCCATCTGGTGGAGCGAATATGGCGACAGCGTGCCGGCAAAACCCAAGCCGCGCGGGCGCCAGGCCAAGCAGGTTTAAACCCGGCCGACAGGGCCATGCAGCGCTTGCCGGAAGGCGATAACGATTGAATCCATGTCATTTACAGGCGCCAAAAAGCAATATGATCGCCCCTCAAGAAATCGAAGACACTGAGTCTCTTGAGTCACAATTGCCGAGCGCTTGAGATGGGCAGGCTTTGCTTCGCTTCAAATGTTATCGAGAGCATTGAGTGTTGCAGTGGCACCGGCGGGGTTTGCCCTCGATCCAGACAAATTCATACAACAAGGCCACATGGAAAGTGAAAGTACTATTCATCGCTTCGCTAGGGATTCTATCGCTCGTTCAAACACCACTGTCCTTCGCGGACAATGCCAACGGGAAAAAACTCTACTCCCAGAGATGTGCCGTGTGCCACGGAGCCGAGATCAAGGGAACCGGACCCTTGGCCAATAAAAGCACCCCGCCAACACCCGACCTTACGACATCCGCTTTCAAGAAACGGCTCAATGATTACCCGGGCGTTATTGTGTCATCGATCATACTTCGCCCAAATGGAGACTTGATTCCAAGAACCTTGCAAGAGAACGGCGTAAAGATACCGCCGCACGCCTGGAGCATTAAGGATCTGCGCGACCTGCATCAGTACATGAGCGGCGTGATTTCAAAAAACTGATGGATACTGAGTAAATCGAACTCTCGCGAGCACATCGCCAATGAATAATCTCGGCTTAAATTCCCCCGTTACAAAACAGCAGGCTTATGCCATCACTCAAAAATTCGTAGACACTATCAACCTGCGAGACGCCAAGGCTTTATGGCTTGAATTCAGTATTTCCAACGCCGTGGCCGAGGAAATTCACGAGTCTGTCGATGAGTATTTCGAACAAGGTACGAAGCTATCCCTTGCTCCAGAAGAGCATGCCTTTGATATCAAAGAACACCAAAGGCCGTTCATTGACATGTATGAAACAAATGACAAGAGCCTAGGGCTGGAATGCATTCTCTTTGCAAACGGCAGCCCCGGAGAAGCCATACTTCACATAGAACTATCTGCGAGCGAAGGCCACATTCAACTCCACTACCAATATATTGGCTCCTAGAACCACCCTGGCAACCCTGGCGCCAGAAGCCTACCAACATGGATGCGTGCATTGAGCAGAACAGCTACGGAGCCGTATATGATCGACAAAGAAGCAGCCGTTCTGATTCAAGTTTATGTAGCAGATGATGACGGCCCTTTTTTTGAAGAGCTGCCCGCTCGCAAGATCGATCAGGACACTTACGAACTGCTCTCCTCTCCGGGTATCGCGCTGAACCTGGCACGGGGAGATATTGTTTCAATCAAAGACAGAGAAGAACCTGCCGTCGTCTTGCAACGAGGTGGGAATTTCTGCATCCAGATCTATGCGGACGCTATTCCTCACGAAGAAATAGCCTGGCTGGAAAACGCCGTGGCCTGCGAGTTGGGTGGAACCCTGGACGGTGTATTTGAGGGAAACCTGTCGTTGGCGATTCCGGCGCGCAACGGGATGGAGAAGATCAACGATGTCTTTAACAGGTTTCGAGATAGATCAGCGACTCAGTGGTACTACTCCAACATCTATAAAAACCTGGATGATGACGAGGATGAGACACTTTTATATTGGTGGCTCGAACGCTGATGGACGCTGACGTCCGCGGTCATTTCACCAGGCGCTTTTCCTTCGAAGGCCGGTAACCGAAATACGAGCTGTAGCACTTGCTGAAATGGCTCGGCGACACGAAGCCGCAGGCCACCAGCACCTCGACCTGGGACAGCTCGGTGTGCTGCAGCAACCGGCGCGCTTCGGTGATGCGCAGCTCCAGGTAATAGCGCTGTGGCGTGGTGCCCAACTGCTCCTTGAACAGACGCTCGATCTGCCGCCGGGAACGCCCGGCATACTCCGCCAGTTGCTCCATTTGCAGCGGCTCTTCGAGGTTGGCGTCCATCAGATTGACCACCTCGCGCAAGGGCGCGCTCAACGAGATGTGCAGGGTCGGTTTGATGCGCCGGTAGCGGGACTCCTCGAACGACAGAATGTCCTCGATACCCTCGACCAGCGCCTTGCCGTGCAGCCCCTTGATCCACTCCAGGGCCATATGGAAGGCGCCGGCGGGACTGGAGGCGGTGAGCCGGTCGCGGTCCACCACAAAGGCCTCGCTGGTGACATGGGTGACCTTGGAAATCTCCGCCAGCGCGGGGCGGTGTTCCGGGTGGATCGCGCAGCGATAGCCCTCCAGCAGCCCCGAGACGCCGAGGAACCACGCCCCGTTCCACAGCCCGGCCAGGGTGATGCCCAGCTCGGCGGCGGCCTTCAGCAGGCTGACCAGCTCGGGATCGGCCTTGAGCTCCGTGCGGTAGCCACCGCAGATCACCAGCAGGTCGAGATCCTTGAGCGCTGGAGCGCTCAGGCGCGCATCGGGGCGGATCACCAACCCGAGGTCGCTGGTGACTTCACCGTCCTGCAAGCCAAAGGTGCGCGGCGAGAACAAGGCAGGACGCAGCAGGTTGGCGGTGACGATGGTATCCAGGGCCTGGGTGAAGGCCGGCAACGAGAAGTGTTCGAGCAGCAGGAAACCCGCCCGGGTAGTGGCCGCGGGCGCTACCCGCGTTTCTTCCAGGTAACGCAGGTTCTTGCCCTTCATGCCGCCACTGAAATCCCGTCGCTCAACCGCCATACGCCCTCGCCTCTTCACTTAACGAACGCAGATTCAGTGTATGTCGAATCCTGGCATCCAAAAAAAATCCTGCTCGCGCCAGCCACCATCGCGCCGGCGAAGCGGAGCCGTAGGCTATAGAAAAAAGCCGCGGGCCAGAAGCCGGTTCAGTTGAATGCAAGGGGCGTGGATTGCAACCAGGGAAAACAGACATTCAGCGCAGCGGTCCGCTGTGGCGTCACCTGGATGCTCGGGTCATAGGTGAAGGTGGTCCGAATGACCATGCGCCAAAGGACTCTTGCGCAAGATGGCGACCTCGGCAGCGATGGCAAAGCGCTTCCGGGGGATGTCCAGTGCCGTGGCCACGGCACTGGCGATATTGCGGCCCTCAGGGGGCCACGCCCCTCACAGGCCAGGCTCGGCGCGCAGGATCGAAGGCTCCTCGCCGCGATACAGCGCCTCGACCTTGGCGGCCCGCCACTGCAGCACCGCGCGCTGGTTGATCGAGCCCTTGTCGGTGATCTCCCCACGGTCGATGGAGGCCGGTTCGTCGAGCAGCGCGATCCATTCCAGGCGGCTGGCGTTGCCGCTGGCCTCGCGGTTGAGGCGTTGCAGCCAATCGCCGAACCAACGCCGCACCGGCGCGCTGGCCAGGACCTCGGCATCGCTGGCATTCGCGGGCAAGCCGGCCAGCCGCCGGCATTCGTACAGCCGCGGAAACACCAGCGCCCCCAGGCATTCGCGGTCCGGCGCGGTCACCACCAGGTCCTGCACATAGGGCGAGCCTTCGAGCACCGCGCGATTGCGCAACGGGCCGACGCTGACGAACACCCCGGAGCCGAGCTTGAAGTCCTCGGCGATGCGCCCGTCGAACATCAGGCCCAGTTGCGGATCGGCGGCGTCGACCAGTTTCAGCGCATCGCCGGAGCAGTAGAAACCCTGCTCGTCGAAGGCTTCGGCGGTCTGCTGCGGCGCGCGCCAGTAGCCTGGCATGATGTGCGGCCCGCGAAAGCGCCCTTCCAGCTTGCCGTCCACCGGCACCAGGCGCACCTCGCAACCCGGGGCCGGCAGGCCGATATAACCGGCCATGGACAAGGGCCCGGTGGTGAAAGTGCAGGACGGCGATGCCTCGGTCATGCCGAGCCCGGCCATCATGCGGATGCGTTCGCCGCAATGCTGTTCAGCCACCCGGTCGAGACGATCCCAGACCCTCTGGGACAGACCGGCCGCGGCGAAAAAGAACAGCTTCATGCGTGAGAAGAAACGCTCGCGCAACTCGCCGTCCTGCTCCAGGGCGTTGACCAGCTCTTCCCAGCCCTTGGGCACCGTCAGGTAGGCGGTGGGGGCGATTTCCTTGAGGTTGCGCAGGGTTTCGGCAAAGCCCTGGGCCGTCGGCTTGCCATCGTCCAGGTAAAAGGTGCCGCCGTTGTAGAGCACGATGCCGAGGTTGTGGCTGCCGCCGAAGGTGTGGTTCCACGGCAACCAGTCCACCAGCACCGGGGGTTCCTCGCCGAACACCGGGAAGGTCTGCAACAGCATCTGCTGGTTGGCGCAGAGCATGCGCTGGGTGGTGACCACCGCCTTGGGCAGCTTGGTCGAACCCGAGGTGAAGAGAAACTTGGCGATGCTGTCCGGGCCGGTGGCGGCGAACGCCGCTTCGGCCTCGGCGTCGCCGGGGTGTTGCAACAGGCTGGCAAAATCGCGCTGCGGCCGGCCCGCCACGGTGCCACGCACCACGATCAGCGGCGTGTCGTTCGGCAGCACGGCATCGATCGCCCGCTGGAAAGCCGCGCCATCGCTGACGAACACCAGCCCGGGCCGCATCAGGTCGCAGACATGCCGCAGCTTGGCGAAATCCTGGGACAACAGCGAATAGGCCGGCGACACCGGGCAATAGGGAATGCCGGCGTACATCGCCCCCAGGGCCAGTTGCAGGTGCTCGATATCGTTGCCGGAAAGCAGCACCAGCGGCCTCTCGGCCGACAGGCCGTAACCCAGCAGGCTCTGGGCGATGGCGCGCACGCTGGCCAGCATCTCGGCGTAGCTCACCCGGCGCCAGTCGCCGCCGTCCTGGCGCGCGGCGACAAAGGTCTGCTGCGGGCGCACCCAGGCCCAATGCACCAGGCGATCCAGCAGGCGCCTCGGCAGCTCGGCCAGGGGCTCCAGAGAACGCATGTGCAGGATGCCCTGCTCTTCGCTGACCTCGACCGCGGGATGGGCGATGGCCACCTGGCGATAAGGCGGCGCGCCGGCCGCGTTCGGCGCTGGCGATCTGAATTCGGAATTCACGTGTTTGTCCTCCATCAAGGCTCATCGCCGGCAAGTTCGACCGGGGACCTGGCAGCCAGGGGCTGGGGCCTTGTGATTGTTGGGTCCGGGGGCCGGAGTTCAGATCGGGTAGTGCCGTGGACCGTTCTGCAGGGTAATCCAGCGCAACTGGGTGAACTGCTCGATGGCCGCCTTGCCGCCAAAGCTGCCGTAGCCGCTGGCCTTGACCCCACCAAACGGCATCTGCGCTTCGTCGTGCACGGTCGGGCCATTGATATGGCAGATGCCCGACTCGAGCCGTTGCGCCAGGGCCAGGGCACGCCCGATATCACGACTGAAGATCGCCGCCGACAGGCCGAACTCGGAGTCGTTGGCCAGCCGCAGCAGTGCTTCATCGCCCGCGCCGCGCAGCACCACCGCCACCGGCCCGAAGGACTCTTCGCGGTACAGGCGCATGGCCTCGGTGACGCCGTCGAGCAAGGTCGGCTGCAGAATGCTGCCCGCCAATTGGCCACCGGCGACCAGGGTCGCGCCCTGCTCCAGGGCGTCGTCGATCAGCCCCTGGATACGCGTGCCGGCACTGGCGTCCACCAGCGAACCGAGCACCGAGTCCGCGGCCTCCGGGTTGCCCGCCGGCAAGCTGGCGATCTTCGCCGCCAGCCTGGCGACAAAGTCCTCGGCCACCCGCGCATCGACGATCAGGCGCTCGGTGGACATGCAGATCTGCCCCTGGTTGAAGTAGGCGCCAAAGGCCGCGGCCTGCACCGCGGCATCCAGGTCGGCATCCTCCAGCACCAGCAGCGGCGCCTTGCCGCCCAGCTCCAGCAGGGCCGGCTTGAGGTGCCGCGCCGAGAGCTCGCCGACGATGCGCCCGACCCGGGTCGAGCCGGTGAAGTTGACCCGGCGCACCGCCGGATTGGCGATCAACCGCTCGACAATGGCCGGGGCATCCTCGGGGGCGTTGCTGATGACGTTGACCACCCCGTCACCGAGGCCGGCCTCCTGCAACACCTGGCCGATCAGCCGATGCACCGCCGGGCTCAGCTCGGACGCCTTGAGCACCACGGTGTTGCCGCAGGCCAGCGGCATGGCGATGGCGCGGGTGGCGAGGATCACCGGGGCGTTCCACGGCGCGATGCCCAGCACCACGCCGCACGGCTGGCGCAGGGCCATGGCGAAGCTGCCGGGCACGTCGGAGGGGATGACCTCGCCATTGATCTGGGTGGTCATGGACGCGGCTTCGCGCAGGATATTCGCCGCCAGTTGCACGTTGAAGCCGTACCAGTTGGCCATGGCCCCGGTCTCGCCGGCCGCGGCGATGAACTCCGCGCTACGGGCCTGCAATTGCCCGGCTGCGCGCAACAGGCGGCTGCGTCGCTCATTGGGCGCCAGCGCCGCCCAGGCCGGGAATGCCGCCTGGGCCGCGGCCACGGCGGCGTCCGCGTCTTCCAGGGTGGCGGCGGCGGCGCGCGAGACGACGGCGCCAGTCACCGGATTACGCCGGTCGAAGGTTCGACCGTCGCGGGCAGGGCACGACTGGCCGCCGATCAGCAGGGGCACGTCCAGCATGGTGATTCCTCTTTATTGTCTTTATCGGGAATGCATTGGAGCGGTTCACGCCAGCACCTGGGCGCTGCGTCGAACAGCAGGCGGACGCTGCCGCCCGCCGGGTTTGCATCAGCGCTTGTAAGCCTGCAGGCCGGGCTTGATGCTCTTGTCGTCGAGGAACTGCTTCATGCCCTGCTCGCGGCCGCCTTCGGTGTCCAGCAGGCGCGACTGGTCGAGCTTGGCGTACAGGTAATCCTCGTTCTGCTCCCAGGTCAGCTCGCGGCAGCGCTTGAAGCCGTGCTTGGCGGCCCGCAGCACCACCGGGTTCTTCTCCAGCAGGTTGCGCGCCAGCTCGACGGTGGTTTCGCGCAGTTGCGCAAGCGGCACGCTCTCGTTGACCAGGCCCATCTCGGCGGCTTTCTGCCCGCCGAAGGTCTTGCCGGTCATGATGTAGTACAGCGCCTGGCGATGGCCCACGGTGTCGGCCATGGCCTTGCTCACCAGGTTGCCCGGCGGGATGCCCCAGTTGATTTCCGAGAGGCCGAAGGTCGCTTCATCGGCGCAGATCGCCAGGTCGCAGGCCACCAATGGGCTGAAGCCACCGCCGAAGCACCAGCCGTTGACCATGGCGATGGTCGGCTTGGCGTACATGCGCAGCAGTTTCCATTGCCATTGCGAGGCCTCGCGGCGGATTTTTTCCTGGAGGATCTCCGGGCCGGCGTCCACTTCGCGAAAGTATTCCTTGAGGTCCATGCCCGCGGTCCAGGCTTCGCCCGCGCCGGTCAACACCAGCACGCCGGCGGCCGGATCCTGCTCCAGCGTCTCCAGCACATCGACCATCTCGCGGTTCAGGGTCGGGCTCATGGCATTGCGTTTTTCCGGGCGGTTGAGGATGACCCAGGCAATTCCCTCTTCGATCTCGACCTTGACGGTTGTCCAGCGACCTTCGTAGTTGCTCATGGCGATTGCTCTCTTTGTTCTTGGCTTGAGATGGGCAAAAACTAAACTGACAAATTAGTTATGTCAATTAACTATTAATAAAATTAACCAAACTTTCCCAGGTGCCCGGAACGTTTTAAGGCCAAAACATCGGCCATCGGTCATGGCTATCCCCGCTTAATCCCGGCAAACTAGATAGCCTTCTTAACCGCCAGCCCGAGGATTTCCCCTGCAATGGCCAAGTCTTCCAACAAGATAGCCACCGCCGCCGAGGCCCCCGTCGCCGACAGCGAAGCCCAGGCGCCCCTGGACTCCGCCCTGGACGACCTGATCGGTTACGCCATGCGCCGGGCGCAGCTGAAACTGTTCCAGAACCTGATTGGCCGCCTGTCGAGCCATGACCTGCGGCCGGCGCAGTTCTCGGCCCTGGCGATCATCGAGCAGCATCCCGGGCTGATGCAGGCCGACCTGGCCCGGGCGCTGGCCATCGAGCCGCCGCAGGTGGTGCCGTTGCTGAACAAGCTGGAAGAGCGGGCGCTGGCGGTGCGGGTGCGCTGCAAGCCGGACAAGCGCTCCTACGGGATCTTCCTCAGCAAGACCGGCGAGACCCTGCTCAAGGAACTGAAGCTGATCGCCGCCGAGAGCGACCAGGACGCCACCGCCGCCCTCGACGACCAGGAACGCGAAGAACTGCTCAGGCTGCTGAAAAAGGTCTATCAACAGTAGCCGCCAGCCTGCGATCCATGCGATCCCTGTAGCCGCTGCCGCAGGCTGCGATCGATGGCGTAGCCGTCGCAACCCGGCGAACGCCTTTATCCAGGCAGATCGCGGAGGCAGGTTTTGCGGCAACTGCGTTGCCGATCGCAGCCTCGCGGGCTCGGCAGCGGATACCCCGACACCGCGATCCCTGTAGCCGCTGCCGCAGGCTGCGATCGGCGGCGTAGCCGTCGCAACCCGGCCAACGCCTTTATCCAGGCA
>NZ_JAQZAA010000105.1:0-20396 GCF_028640875.1 Pseudomonas sp. SBT1-2
GACCAGCTCGCCGCCTCGACCTCGGCCACCCGCGCCAGCGAAGGCCTGCCTGACGGCAACAACTGGGCGGTCGGCGGTTATCGCACCGACCAGATTCTCGATTCGATTACCACCACCTCGACCGCCGGCAGCCGTAGCCGCCCGGGTTATCTGGTGGCCAACCATTTGCGCGCCGACCCGAATGCCCTGTACTACCTGTCGGGCGGCGGCAACGACTTCCTCCAGGGCCGCGTCACCAGCCTCGACCAGGCCAATGCAGCAGCTGGTCGCCTGGTCGACAGCGTGCAGACCCTGCAACAGGCCGGCGCCCGCTACATCATGGTCTGGCTGCTACCGGATATCGGCCTGACCCCGGCAATCAACGGCAGCCCGTTGCAAGGGTTCACCTCCCAACTCAGCGCCCAGTTCAACACCGAGTTGGTGCGGCAACTACAGACGGTCGATGCCGAAGTCATTCCCCTCAATATTCCCGTGCTCTTGAAGGAAAGCTTCGCCAACCCGGCACAGTTCGGCCTGGCCACCGATCAGAATCTCACCGCCACCTGCTTCAGTGGCAATGGCTGTACGGAAAACGCCCGCTATGGCATTCACAGCGCCACACCTGACCCGAGCAAGTTGATCTATAACGACTCGGTCCACCCCACCGAAGCCGGCCAGCGGCTGATCGCCGATTACGCTTACTCCCTGCTGGCAGCGCCCTGGGAAATAACCCTGCTCCCGGAAATGGCCCAGGGCACCCTGCGTGCGCACCAGGATGAGTTGCGCAACCAATGGCAGGCCGATTGGGAAAACTGGCAGGGCGTGGGTCAATGGCGGGCGATTGTCGCCGCGGGTGGCCAGCATCAGGACTTCGACAGCCAGCGCAGCGGCGCCAGTGCCGACGGCAACGGCTTCAACCTGAACATCGGTGGTAGCTACCGGCTCGACGAGGCCTGGCGAGTGGGCGTGCTGGCCGGCGCCTATCGGCAGAAGCTCGAAGCGGGCAGCAACGATTCGGACTACAAGCTCAACACCTACCTGGGCACCGCCTTCGTCCAGTACCAGCAAAACCGCTGGTGGGCCGACGCGGCGGCTACCGCCGGACACCTGGACTACGACAACCTCAAGCGCAAATTCGACCTGGGCCCCAACGAGCGCGGGGAAAAAGGCGACACCAGCGGCGACATCCTGGCCTTCAGCGCTCGCCTGGGCTACGACATCGCGCAGCAGGCCAGCAGCCCGTGGCACCTGTCGCCGTTCATCAGCGCCGACTACGCGCGGGCCAAGGTCGACGGTTACTCCGAGGACGGCAGCGACTCCACCGCCCTGACCTTCGATGACCAGAAACGCACCTCACGGCGTTTGGGCATCGGCCTGCAAGGCAAGTATCAGATCACCCAGCAAACCCAGGTGTTCGGCGAAATCGCCCACGAAAAGGAATACGAGGACGATACCCAGAAGCTGACCATGGCCCTCAACAGCCTGCCGGACAACAACTACACCCTCGAAGGCTATACCCCGCAGACCAACCTGAACCGCCTGAACCTCGGGGTCAGCCACAAGCTCACCCAGGACCTGGCCCTGCGTGCCAGCTACAACATCCGCAAGGACGATGACTTCACCCAGCAAGGTATCAACGTCGGGGTCAGTCTCGACTTCTAAAATCCCCTGCAGTCTCGGCAGCGGCTACGAGGTTTCCACCTGTAGCCGCTGCTTCGCGTCATCAGGCCCGACCGGACGCGAATCAGGTCATCCGCTGTCTCGGGTCCGGGTACGGCAGCACTTGTCGCAGATCCGCCTTATGCCTTGCCAGCGCTTCGCTGCCACCCATCGACAGGCCTGGGCTGCGTAGCAGGGTGGATTCGGCGCAAGTCACGTGAGGAACACAGTTGCTACGGCGTTCGCATCCGGTCCTCGTCAGACGCTTTGTTGCGACTTTTGATCAGGCTCAGCAGCACCGAAGCCAGGATGATTCCACCGACCACGGCCAGCGACCATTCCACCGGCATGTGCAGCCACGGCATCAGCGTCATCTTGGTGCCGATGAACACCAGCACGATCGCCAGGCCGTACTTGAGCAGGTGGAAGCGGTCGGCCATGTCGGCCAGCAGGAAGTACAGGGCGCGCAGGCCCATGATCGCGAAGATGTTCGAGGTGAACACAATGAACGGGTCGGTGGTGATGGCAAAGATCGCCGGGATGCTGTCGACCGCGAACATCAGGTCGCTGGCCTCGATCAGCACCAGCACCAGGAACATCGGCGTGGCCCAGCGCCGACCGTCTTGCAGCACAAAAAAGTGCTCGTCATGAAACCTTTTGGTGATGCGCAGATGGCCTTGTACCCAGCGTAACAAGGGGTTCCTGGCGAGGTCGGGCTGCTGGTGGGCGAAGAGCAGCATCTTGATCCCGGTGATGATCAGGAACACACCGAACGCATACAGCAGCCACGCGAACTGCGACACCAGCCACACGCCGGCGAAAATCATCGCCCCGCGCATCACGATTGCCCCGAGCACCCCGTACAGCAACACCCGGCGCTGCAACTCCGGCGGCACGGCAAAGTAGCCGAAAATCATCACGAAGATGAACATGTTGTCGATCGACAGCGACTGTTCGATCAGATAGCCGGTAAGGAATTCCAGGGTCTTGTGTCGTGCGATCTCAGGCCCGAACTCGGCTTCCAGGTACCACCAGAGCAATCCCGCGAAGACCACCGCCAGCGTGGACCAGGCAATCACCCAGGACGATGCCTCGCGCACCGATACGCGGTGCGCCTTGCGCCCGCCGAGGACAAACAGGTCCAAGGCCAGCATGGCAAGCACGAAGGCGATGAAGGCGAACCACATCCAGGGTTCGCCGATGTGCAGGGACTGCATGCCGTTCTCCCGGTCAGGGCTTTGTTCTGGAGCCGACAGGTCATGCTAGCGGGGAGCTTGCCATGAAGAAAAATCGATTATTCCTGGGCCATGGTTCGTTATTTACGAAGTGTCGCGGATGCGTTCGGCTTATGCCCTGGTTTATTCGATAACGGTATTTAAAAATTTATCTGATAGCGCTTTAGATTATATGGCCGGTCAACTGGATCCATTCTTAAAACAGAATCGATGATCGCCACCGTCCGCCGCACGGATCGCTCGTCTGCATGCCAGGCGTTGTTCGCCCTGGTTTTGGCGTCAAGGAGAGCGGTATGGGGAGCTACACAAAACACCTTCTGTCCACGGCGATCGTCTCGGCCAATGTGCTGGGCGCCGTGCTCTGGAGTGGCGGCGCAGGGGCCGCGCAGGTCACGGAAGACAGCGACACAGCGGCCCGGCTGGATACGGTGATCGTCACCGGCACCCGGGCCCAGGAGCGCACCGCCAGCGCGTCGCTGTCACCCATCGATGTGATTGCCGGCGAGAGCCTGCGCAGTTCCGGTTCCAGCGAACTGGCCACGGTGCTGGCCAAGCTGATCCCGTCGATCAATTTCCCGCGTCCGAGCCTGGTGGATGGCGCCGAGCTGACCCGCCCGGCGCAGTTGCGCGGGTTGTCGCCGGACCAGGTGCTGGTGCTGGTGAACGGCAAGCGCCGCCACACCTCGGCCTTCGTCAACCTCGGCGGCGCAGTGGGGCGCGGCTCGGCGCCGGCGGACCTGAACGCGATCCCGCTGTCGGCCATCGACCATATCGAGGTGCTGCGCGATGGCGCCTCGGCGCGTTATGGCTCGGACGCTATTGCCGGGGTGATCAACATCATCTTGAAGAGCGCCGACCACGGCGGCTCGATATCCACTAAATACGGGCAGTACAAGAAGGGCGACGGCATTCAGCGCCAGGTCGCCGGCAACAGCGGTTTTGCCCTGGGGGACAACGGCTTTGTCAGCCTGTCCGGCGAGGGCGCGAACAACGACTACACCGACCGCGCCGGCAAAGACTTCCGACCCGCCAGCGTCGGCTCCACCACCTACGGCCAGCATGTGTTCCGCCAGGGCGAACCGGAAACCGAGGAGGGCAAGTTCCAGTTCAACTCGGCCTACAGCTTCAACGATGCCGCCGAGCTGTATGGCTTCGGCGGCTACAGCAAGCGCCGGGGCGAAACCGCGGCCTTCTATCGCGCCAGCAATGCCTCGAACAACAACCCGGTGCTGCACCCCAACGGTTACCTGCCGCTGATCAACGGCACCCTGCAAGACACCAGCCTGGTGCTCGGCCTGCGTGGCGAGCTGCTGGACAACTGGCACTACGACCTGTCGGCCAACTACGGCAAGAACACCTATGAACTGCGGACCAAGACCATCAACACCTCGCTGGGCCTGGACACCCCGCACGCGTTCGACAACGGCACCCTGACCAACGACCAGCGGCAACTGAGCCTGGACCTGTCGCGGGAGTTCAGCCTGGGCTGGCTGCCTTACCCGGTGTCGGTGGCTTTCGGTACCGAGTACTTGCACCAGGGGTATCAGATCGAGGCCGGGCAGCCCGAGTCCTACTACCAGACCGGCAGTTCCGGGCTGGGCGGTTTCCGCGATTCGGACGCCGGCAGCTCGTCGCGCCACAACTTCGCCCAGTACCTGGACCTGGAGACCCACTTCACCGACAAGCTGGCGGTGTCGGCGGCGGTGCGGCATGAGGACTACAGCGACTTCGGTTCCAACGTCAGCGGCTCGCTCTCGGCGCGCTACGACTTCACCCCGCGGGTGGCCTTGCGCGGCAGTGTCTCCACGGGCTTTCGCGCGCCGTCCCTGGCGCAGCAGAACTTCACCTTCACGTCGTCGCAACTGATCGGCAACACGATTCAGGAATCCGGCACCTTCGCCGCGGACAGCCAGGTCGCCAGGCTGCTGGGGGCGGAAGACCTCAAGGCGGAAAAATCGCGCAACTACAGCCTGGGCCTGGTGCTCGAACCGCTGGACAACCTGACGGTCACCGCCGACCTGTACCACATCGATATCCGCGACCGGGTGTCGCTGTCGTCGAACCTGGTGCTGAATAACACCGCGATCGATTACCTCAAGGCCAACGGCGTCGGCAACATCAACTACACCAGCGCGCGCTACTTCACCAACGCCACCGACACCAGCACCGACGGCGTGGACCTGGTGGCCAACTATCGCTACCGGCTGGACAACGGCATCCGCTGGAACAGTACGCTCGGCTACAACTACAACCACACCAAGGTCACCGATGTGAAAGCCAACCCGGCGATCCTCGATCAACTGGGGGTCAACCTGGTGCGGGTCGACCGGCGCGAGCGCATCGGCCTCTTGGGCGACACCACGCCGCAGCACAAGCTGAGCCTGGCCAACGACTTCAACTACGGCAACTGGGCGCTGCACAGCAACCTGGTGCGTTACGGCGAGTTCACCAGCTACCAGGCGGACAAGGTCAACGACCAGACCTTCAGCGCCGCCTGGCTGCTGGACCTGGCGGTCGACTACAAGCTGCAGAACTGGCTGTTCACCCTGGGCGGCGACAACGTCACCGACAAATACCCGGAGAAGGTCAACGCCTACTCCTCCAGCGGCGGCAACCTGGCGTACAGCACCTTCTCGCCCTACGGCTACAGTGGCGCGTTCTACTACGCCAAGGTTGCCTATAGCTGGTAGGACTTAGCGGGCAGGGTGCAAGGCGCTGTCCAAAGGGCCCGGCGGGTGTCGGGCCCCGTGGGGATTGGCCGTGGCGCGTCGTGACGGCATCGGCCAGCCCGTCCGATGATCGGGTAAGGAAAGTTCTCCAGATCAATGGGCAGTTCCTCTTGGGCGAGATGCTTGTCATAAGAATCTTTCTTCATTTTGCTTGGCAAAATTCTTATGAAAATTATGGAAAGTGGAAAATCTCTTTGAGATTTATCCTATTTAGACTGTTCGGTCCGCCACGTAATATCTGTTCACATTTTTTATCTTTTGTTTTTATTTTTTCAGGAGAATCCCTTGTTCAGGAGTCGTGGGTTCAACCCATTGCCGGTGTTTTTAATAGTGGCGGGCAGTTTTTTCTCCCCGTACTCATTCGCTGCTCTTACGGATGTCTGCGTTCCTTCGGGCTCTGCTTCTGTCATTGTTCCTTTTTCCACCTCGCTGGTTGTTCAGAAGGACGTTCCAATTGGCGGCGTACTGGGATCTGCCGAGGTTAAAACCTTTATAAGTTGTGATAACCGTTACTTCCCAACCGGCGCATATGCCCAGTACTTCAAGTCGTCTGCCAATTCGGCGGTTGGAGTGAGTAATGGAGTATTGAAAACGAGCCATGCCGGGATTGGATTGAGATGGACTATGTCAGGCCCCTCTGGAAGCTATTCGTTTAGTGGTACTGCTCTTAATAGTAAAAGTCCCATCGCCAATTTTAGCTTTCCCTATAGGGGTGGGGTTAAATATTACACTCTTGAACATAAGTTCGAATGGATCAAGTTGGGGGATGTTTCCACGGGAAATTTTTACTTCCCGGATATTTCAGTGATGACCGCTCCAGACTCCATGTTTGGTGGGCTTTATGATAAGAAACTGAATACATTTCAATTTCCAACGATCAAGGTTACGGTGCCTTCCTGCTTCCTGACCCAGGACAGCGTTCAGGTCAATATGGGCAGGGTGAATGCAAGCAATTTTCGTGGTCAGGGAAGTGTCACGCCATCGAAAAACTTTTCGATCGACCTATTGTGCAGTTCAAGTGCAATACTCACCATGACGCTGGATAACACCCATCAGGTCAGCGGCTACCCGGGTACCATCAAGTTGTCGTCTTCGCCGCAGTCGGCGAAGGGGATTGGTATCCAGCTACTCAACGCTTCTACAGGGAATCTTGCACCCATGCTGCTGGGGCAAGCCCAGTTCATGGGAACGATAGTTGCAGGTCTCAACCCGATAAAGTTGGCGGCCAGGTATATTCAAACGAGCAGTCAGGTTTCAGGTGGCAAGGCCGATGGCACACTGACTTTTGTCTTTAGTTATCTTTGAATGATGAGTTTCTTTTTTATATCGATAGTGTTCGGAGTTTGAGTTTATTGCCTGCCGGGCCATCGTGAACTCGTCGTTGCAAGTTCGCAGTCATTGAGGCATTTGCAGCGGCGGGGCTGTTCCAGGGCAGGACAGCACCGCGCCATAACGGCATAAGCCAGCACCTTTGATTATTGGACAGGCCAAGTTTGCCCGGTCGATGCTGCGGGTCCTCTGACCCAGGAGCTGTCACAAGGAGCTTTCCATGCCTGCCCAACGCCAACTCAAGCTGGGCGCTTTCATGCGCCCGGTCAGCATTCACACCGGCGCCTGGCGCTACCCGGGCGCCTATCGCGACGCCAACTTCAACTTCGCCCACCTCAAGCGTTTCGCCCAGACCCTTGAGCGGGCGCGCTTCGATGCGTTTTTCATGGCCGACCACCTGGCCTTGCTCAACATGCCCATCGACGCCTTGAAGCGCAGCCATACCGCCACCTCGTTCGAACCCTTCACCCTGTTGTCCGCCCTCAGCCAGGCCACCGAACACATCGGCCTGGTGGCGACGGCTTCGACCACCTATGACGAACCGTTTCATATCGCCCGGCGTTTCGCTTCCCTCGACCACCTGAGCAACGGCCGCGCCGGCTGGAATATCGTCACCACCGCCAACCCCGATGCCGCGCTGAACTTCGGCCTGGAGCAGGCCTTCGCCCATGACCAGCGTTATGCCCGGGCGCGGGAGTTCTATGAGGTGGTCACCGGGCTCTGGGACAGCTGGGCGGACGACGCCTTTGTGCGCGATGCCGACAGCGGGGTGTATTTCGACCCGGACAAGCTGCACCGCCTCGACCATGCCGGCCGCCACCTGAACGTCCGCGGACCGCTGCACATCGCGCGCCCGGTGCAGGGCTGGCCGGTGATCGTGCAGGCCGGCGCGTCGGAGCCCGGGCGCCAGCTGGCCGCGGAAACCGCGGAGGTGATTTTTGTCGCCCCGGGCACGCTGGAGGAGGGCCGCTCGTTTTATGCCGATATCAAGCGGCGCATGGTCGCCGTCGGCCGCGACCCCGAGCATTTGAAGATCCTGCCCGGGGCCTTTGTGGTGGTCGGTGATACCCAGGAGGAAGCACGGCGGATTCGCGCGCACCTCGACAGCCTGGTGCACTACGAGAGCGCGATTGCCTCGCTGTCCATCGCCCTGGGCACCGACGCGACGAAGTTCGATCCGGACGCGTTCCTGCCGCCGATCCCCGAAACCAACGCCAGCCAGAGCGCCCGCGAGCGCGTATTGGCGCTGGCCGACCGCGAACAGCTGACAGTCCGCCAACTGGCCCAGCGCCTCGGTGGATACGCCGGCCTGTCGTTCGTCGGCACCGCGCGGAGCATCGCCGACGACATGCAGCAATGGCTGGAGACCCACGGCAGCGACGGATTCAACATCATGTTTTCCTGGCTGCCGGGCGGCCTCGACGACTTCGTCGCCAAGGTCATTCCCGAATTGCAGGGGCGGGGGATTTTCCGCCGCGAATACGAGGGGGCTACGTTACGCGAAAACCTCGGGCTGCCGCGGCCGGCGAACCGGTTTTTTACCTGAGCTTTTATCCCCGCACCAGGCTGCGCTTGATCCACTCATACAGCTCGACGCCTTCGGTGGAGAGTTCGCTGTTGGCGCGGCGGCACAGGTAATACTGACGTCCGTCGTCGACCTCCAGGTCGAACAGTTTCACCAGCTCGCCGCTGGCCACATGGGGCGCCACCAGCGGCTCGCGCAGCAATGAGCAGCCGAGGCCGGTGAGGGTGGCGGTCAGGGCCAGCTGGCCGTCTTCCAGCAGCAGGCCGTTGAGCGCGGTGGCGTGGCGCACCTCGGCGGCCTGCAGCCACTGGCCCCAGGTGCCGCGTTCCTCGTCGTGCAGCAGCGGCAGTTCGCTCAGGGCCTGGGGGCTGTCGATGGGGCCGTGCCGTTCGAGAAAGGCGCGGCTGCAATAGGGCGTGACCGCCCCGGAAATCAGCGGCTCGCTGTGATACCCCGGCCAGTGCCCGGTGCCGAAGCGGATCGACAGGTCCGCCGCGTCGCTGGGGTAGCTGCGGTGGTTGGCGTAAGTGACGTTGATGTCCAGCTCCGGATGGTCCCGCAAAAACTCCGCCAGGCGCGGAATGAACAGGTTGATGCCGAACAGCGGGATCAGGCTGATGGTGACCTGGCGCGTGGCGCTTTTTTCCCGCACATGCTCGGTGGCGCTGCGCAGCACGGCGAAGGCCGAGCGGATCGCCCGGTAATACTCGCGGCCTTCCTCGGTGAGGATCAGGTTGCGGCCCTGGCGCAAGGTCAACGGCTGCTGCAGGAAGCTTTCCAGCAGGTGCAACTGATGGCTGACCGCGGAGGGGGAGACGTCCAGCTCGCGGGCGGCGGCGTTCACCCCGCCATGGCGGGCGAAGGCTTCGAAGGTGCGTACGGCACGCAGTGGAGGGTCATTGGCTAACTGTTCTAAATTATTCATGTGTTGAATTAAATACCAAGATATTTGAGAAATAAAGGGTCGTAGCTGCCGTATTTGTGGCGGTTATAGCGTTTCTTTTATTTCGCATAACCATATGAATTTCTGATATTTGATAAAAATAGAATAAATAATTAGTGTGCCGCGTTCTTGCTTTCCGGTCGGCGCGCGGTGCGGTCCGACCCTTGGTACATGGGGTTGATGGTTTTCATGGATGCCTTTATCCAGCAACTGCTCAATGGCTTGATGTCGGGCAGTCTCTACGCGCTCGTGGCCCTGGGTTACACCATGGTCTACGGCATCCTGCGGATCATCAACTTCGCCCATGGCGACGTGTTGATGATTGGCGCCCTGATCGGGTTGTCGGTGATTCGCCTGTTGCAGGCCGCCTGGCCCGAATTGCCCGCGGTGCTGGTCCTGCTGCTGGCTACCCTGATCGCCATGGCCTGCTGCGCCTTGCTCGCGGTGCTGATCGAACGGGTCGCCTACCGGCGCCTGCGCCATGCGCCGCGCCTGGCCCCGCTGATCAGCGGCATCGGCGTGTCGCTGCTGCTGCAAACCGCCGCCATGCTGGTGTGGACGCGCAACCCGCAGATGTTCCCGCAATTGCTGCCGCTGGAGCCGATCGAGGTGCTGACCGGCACTTCCGGGCATGGCGCGGTCACCAATGCCACCGCCCTGACCACCATCGGCATCGCCCTGGCGGTGATGCTGGCGCTGCTGGTGCTGGTGGAGCGCAGCCGCTTTGGCCGGGCCATGCGCGCGGTCGCCGAGAACCCTCAGGTCGCGAGCCTGATGGGCATCAACCCCAACCGCATCATCGTGCTGACCTTCGCCATCGGCGGCGCCCTGGCCGCGCTCGCCGGCATCATGATGGCCAGCAACTACGGCAGCGCGCATTTCTACATGGGCTTCCTGCCAGGGATCAAAGCCTTCACCGCCGCGGTGCTGGGGGGCATCGGCAACCTCAAGGGGGCGATGCTCGGCGGCCTGCTGCTGGGGCTGATCGAAGCCTTGGGCACCGGCTACCTGGGAACGGCCACCGGCGGCGTGTTCGGTAGCAACTATCAGGATGTGTTCGCCTTTATCGTGCTGATCGCGGTGCTGGTGTTGCGTCCTTCGGGGATTCTTGGCGAACGACTGGCGAGCCGCGCATGACACTCACTACCGCACTGGCAACACCTTCCAGCACCCGCGCCCACTTCGGCCTGCTGCTGTTCACCCTGGCCCTGGTCCTGGCGCCCTGGGTGGTCGGCCATGCGGGCGGTAACACCTGGGTCCGGACCCTGGATTTCGCGCTGCTCTACATCATGCTGGCCCTGGGGCTGAACATCGTGGTCGGTTACGCCGGGCTGCTGGACATGGGCTTTATCGCCTTCTACGCGGTGGGCGCCTACCTCGCGGCGCTGCTGTCCTCGCCGCACCTGCTGGCGCAGTTCCCGGCCCTGGCGGCGGTCCTGCCGGAAGGTTTGCATACCTCGATCTGGCTGATCCTGCCCCTGGCCGCGCTGCTGGCGGCCGGCTGCGGCCTGGTGCTGGGGGCGCCGACCCTGCGCCTGCGCGGCGACTACCTGGCCATCGTCACCCTGGGTTTTGGCGAGATCATTCGCATCCTGCTGCGTAACCTCGACCGGCCGGTGAACCTCACCAACGGCCCCAAGGGCATTGCCCAGGTCGACCCGGTGCACCTGCTGGGGATCAACCTCGGCCGCAGCCAGGAGTTGTTCGGCCTGCGCCTGCCGTCGGTCTACCTGTACTACTACCTGTTCGCCGCGTTGGTGCTGCTGATCCTGTTCGCCTGTATCCGCCTCCAGCGTTCGCGCATCGGTCGCGCTTGGATGGCGATTCGCGAGGACGAGGACGCGGCGCAAGCCATGGGCCTGGATACCCGGCGCCTGAAGCTGCTGGCGTTTGCCATAGGCGCTGCCTTCGGCGGTATCAGCGGCGCGCTGTTCGCTTCCTTCCAGGGCTTCGTGTCGCCGGAGTCTTTCACCCTCAACGAGTCGATTGCCGTGCTGGCCATGGTGGTGCTGGGCGGCATGGGCCATATCCCTGGAGTGATCCTCGGCTGCGTGCTGCTGGCGGCCTTGCCGGAAGCCCTGCGCGCGAGCATGGGCCCGTTGCAGCAGGCGTTGTTCGGCCAGGTGCTGCTGGACCCGGAAATCATCCGCCAGCTGTTCTACGGGCTGGCGCTGATCCTGGCCATGCTCTATCGGCCCGCGGGCCTGTGGCCGGCGCCGGCGGGAGGTGCGCGATGAACCAGCCGTTGTTGCGGATCGCAGGGGTGAACAAGCACTTCGGTGGGGTCGCCGCGCTGAGCGATGTCAGCCTGAGCATCCAGCCCGGGGAAATCTACGGCTTGATCGGCCCCAATGGCGCCGGCAAGACCACCTTCTTCAATGTCATGACCGGCCTCTACAGCGCTGACTCCGGAAGTTTTCAGCTCGATGGCCAGGCCTATCGGCCCACGGCGGTGCACCGGGTGGCCCGGGCCGGTATCGCCCGGACCTTCCAGAACATCCGCCTGTTCAACGCCATGAGCGCGCTGGAGAACGTCATGGTCGGGCGCCATGTGCGCACCCGCAACGGCCTCTGGGCCGCCTTGAGCCGGCATCGCCGGGCCCGCGAGGAAGAAGCCCGGACCCGCGAGCAGGCCTGTCGCCTGCTGGAATACGTGGGCCTGGCCGGCTTCGCCGACTACCGTGCCGACAGCCTGTCCTACGGCCATCAGCGGCGCCTGGAAATCGCCCGCGCCCTGGCGACCGAACCGCTGCTGCTGGCCCTCGACGAGCCGGCGGCGGGGATGAACGCCAGCGAGAAAGTGCAACTGCGCGGCCTGCTGGAAAAAATCCGCGGCGATGGCCACAGCCTGTTGCTGATCGAGCACGACGTGAAACTGGTGATGGGGGTATGCGACCGCATCAGCGTGCTGGACTACGGGCGGGTGATCGCCGAGGGCGCGCCAGAGCAGGTGCGTCGCCATCCGGCAGTGATTCAAGCCTACCTGGGAGCCAGCGCCGATGTCTGAGCCACTGTTGAAAATCGACGGCTTGCAGGTGCGCTACGGCGCCATCGAAGCGGTCAAGTCCCTGGACCTGCGGATCGCCGAGGGTGAGCGGGTGACCCTGATCGGCGCCAACGGCGCGGGCAAGACTTCCAGCCTCAAGGCGCTCACCGGGTTGCTGCCGGCGGCCCGGGGGCAGATCCATTTCGCCGGGCGTCCGGTGCTCGGCCTGGCGCCCCATGAACTGCTACGCCAGGGTATCGCCATGGTCCCGGAAGGGCGCGGCATCTTCGCCCGCATGACGGTGCTGGAAAACCTCCAGGCCGGGGCCTTCCTGCGCCGTGACCGGGCCCAGGTCAACCGCGAGATCCGCCAGCTGTTCGAGCACTTTCCACGCCTGGAAGAACGCCTGCAGCAGTGCGCCGGGCTGCTCTCCGGCGGCGAGCAGCAGATGCTCGCCCTGGCCCGGGCGCTGCTGGCCCGGCCGCGCCTGCTGGTGCTGGACGAGCCCTCCATGGGGCTGGCGCCGATCATGGTGGAGAAGCTGTTCCAGGTCATCGACGACGTCTGCCGCCAGGGCATGACCCTGTTGCTGGTGGAGCAGAACGCCCGGCTGGCCTTGCAGGTCACCGACCGCGCCTACGTGATGGACACCGGCCGCATCAGCCTGAGCGGCGCCTCGCGCGATCTGCTCGACGACCCGGAGGTGCGCGCGGCGTACCTCGGGGAATGAATCAACCACTGACGCTACCGGACGCCCGGCGTGTTCCGACAAGCCCGTACAGGCCAGACATGGCCTGCCTGAAACAGGAAATACCGATGAAGACTTCCGCTCCATTCAAACGTGCCGTACTCCTGGGCCTGGCGCTGAGCAGCCTGGCCAGCGCCGGGGCCCAGGCCGAGCAACAGGTGCTGATCGGCCTCGCCGGGCCGCTGACCGGGCCCTCGGCGCGGATCGGCAAGGATCTGGAAAACGGCGCGCAACTGGCCATCGACCAGGCCAACGCCCGCCACCCGCAGATCAATGGCGAGGCGGTGACTTACAAGCTGGTCTCCGAAGACGATCAGTCCGATCCACGCACGGCGGTCTCGGTGGCCCAGCGCCTGGTCGACGCCGAGGTGGTCGGGGTGGTCGGCCACTGGAACACCGGCACCAGCATTCCCGCAGCGCGGGTCTACCACGACGCCGGGATCGCCCAGGTGGCGCCGGTCGCCACCGGCCATGCCTACACCCAGCAGGGTTTCGACAGCAGTTTCCGGATCATGGGCCATGACGACGATGGCGGCCGGGTCGCCGGCGACTATGCGTTGAATAGCCTCAAGGCCCGGCGCATCGCGGTGATCGACGATCGCACCGCCTTCGGCCAGGGTCTGGCGGACCAGTTCGCCAAGGCCGTCGAGGCCGGTGGCGCCAGCGTGGTGGCGCGCGAGTATGTGGACGACAAGACCATCGATTTCAGCGCGGTGCTGACCAATATCCGCAGCCAGAACCCCGACCTGATTTTCTTCGGCGGCGTCGACTCCCAGGCCGCGCCATTGGCCCGGCGCATCAAGCAACTGGGGATCAAGGCCCCGCTGATGGGCGCCGGTGGGTTTGTCAGCCAGACCTTCCTGCAACTGGCGCAAAACGAAGGCGAGGGCGTGATTGCCCTGGAGCCGGGCCTGGCGGTGGCGCAGATGCCTGGCGGCAAGGCCTTCGAGCAGGCGTACCAGCAACGCTTCAAACACGGCATCGAACTGCATGCGCCATTCGCCTATGACGGCGTCGGCGTGCTGATCGCGGCGATCGAGAAAGCCGGCTCGACCGATCCCCGGCAATACCTGCCGGTGCTGCGCGCCAGCAATTATCCGGGGGTGACCGGCACCATCGCCTTCGATGCCCAGGGCAACCTGAAGAACCCATCGTTCACCGTCTACCAGGTCAAGGCTGGCCAGTGGCAGCCGGTGAGCGTGGCGGGTGGCGAACCGGCGCAATAAGGCTAAGGCCAATCATCGGGCGGGCCCTGTGGCTCGCCCGGTTCCGTGGAGCTGATGGAGGCACACAATGAGCAAACTGCAAGGTGAACTGGGCATCCTCGCCCGGCGGCGGATCGAAGCGGAAATCATCAAGCCGATCTACGACATCCTGGTGCGCGAGCACGGCCAGGCCCATGCCGCGGCGGTGATAGGCGAGGCCGTGGGCAATGCGGCGATCCAGGCCGGCCGGCATTTCGCCGCCCTGGAGGAAAACGGCGCCGACCTCAAGAGCTTCGTCGAGCTGCAGGTGCTCTGGGAGCAGGACGACGCGCTGAAGGTCGAGATCATCGCCAGCGACGCCGAGCACTACGACTATGACGTCAAACGCTGCCGCTACGCCGAGATGTACCACGAGATGGGCCTGGGCGAGATCGGCCACCTGCTGTCGTGCAACCGCGACGAGCTGTTTATCGTCGGCTACAACCCGGACATTGAACTGACCCGCACCCAGACCATCATGGGCGGCGCGCCGCGCTGCGATTTCCGCTACCGGGCCAAGCCCCAGGAGCCGCGCTCATGAGTCTTCAGGCACGGGTCAATGGCGAGCGCCTGTGGGCCTCGCTGATGGAGATGGCGCAGATCGGCGCCACCGCCAAGGGTGGGGTCACGCGGTTGGCGCTGAGCGATGAGGACCGGCGCGGCCGCGATCTGTTCGTGGCCTGGGCTGAAGCCGCAGGGTGCACGATCCGCATCGATGCCATGGGCAATATCTTTGCCCGGCGCGCCGGGCGCAACGATGAGCTGGCGCCGGTGCTGACCGGCTCCCACGGCGATTCCCAGCCGGCGGGCGGCAAGTTCGATGGCATCTACGGCGTGCTGGCCGGGCTGGAAGTGCTGCGCACCCTCAACGACCTCGGGATCGAGACCGAGCGGCCGATCGAGGTGGTCAACTGGACCAACGAAGAAGGCTCGCGCTTCGCCCCGGCGATGATTGCCTCGGGGGTGTATGCCGGGGTCTTCGACCTGGAGTACGGCCTGTCGCGAGTCGATGCCGAGGGCGTCAGCATCGGCGAGGCGCTGCAACGCATCGGTTACGCCGGCACTCATCCGGTGGGCGGCCAGGCGGTGCACGCGGCGTTCGAGCTGCACATCGAGCAGGGCCCGATCCTCGAAGCCCAGGGCCTGACCATCGGCGTGGTCAGCGGGGCCCAGGGCCAGCGCTGGTATGAAGTCGAACTGCTGGGCCGCAGCGCCCATGCCGGGACCACGCCCATGGACCATCGGCTGGATGCCGTGCTCGGGTTCGCCCGGGTGGTGGAGGCGGTCAACCAGCTGGGCCTGGAGCAGGGCGCCGAGGGCCGGGCTACGGTGGGCATGGCCAATCTCTTTCCCAACTCGCGCAACGTGGTGCCCGGGCGGGTGTTTTTCAGCGTCGAGTTCCGCCACCCGGACGAGGCGGTGCTGGCCCGTCAGGACCAGCAGCTGCGCGAGGCGGTGGCCCAGATTGCCGAGCGGATCGGCCTGCAGCACAGCGTCAAGCAGATCTTCCAGTACGCGCCCATCGCCTTCGACCGCGACTGCGTCGAGGTGGTCCGCGCCGCCAGCGCAGCCCTGGGCCACAGCCACCGGCCGATGATCTCCGGGGCCGGGCACGACGCCTGCTACCTGAACCGCGTGGCGCCCACGGCGATGATCTTCGTGCCCTGCGTGGACGGCCTCAGCCACAACGAAGCCGAAGCGATCCACCCCCATTGGGCCACGGCCGGCGCCGATGTGTTGTTGCAGTCGATCCTGGCCAAGGCGGGGAACTGAATCCACGGCAGGCTGCGCAGCACTCCAGCAAGCCTGGGGAGAAATACCGCCTGCGGCGCAGCCATTGCGGCTGCGCCAGGCTTCTGCAGAATGTGTTGCAACCCGCGATGACACGGATGACAATGCGAGTCATTATCAGTCGCGAATTATTCCATCGTCATGCCCGCCAACGACCTGTCCTTACGCAGTGCTGTCAACGATCTGTATTGTGACCACCACGGCTGGCTCCAGGGCTGGCTGCGCAAGCGCCTGGGCAACGCCTTCGATGCCGCGGACCTGACCCAGGACACCTTCGTCCGGGTGATCAAGGCCCGCTCCGCGCTGGATATCCGCGAGCCGCGTTCGTACCTGTCGATGATTGCCAAGGGGCTGCTGATCGATCTGTTTCGCCGGCGTTCGCTGGAGCAGGCCTACCTTGACGTGCTGGCCGCGATGCCCGAAGCCTTGCAGCCATCGCCGGAGGAACAGGCAATCCTGTTCCAGGCGCTGATGGAAATCGACCGCCTGCTGCAAGGGCTGGGGCCGCGGGTCAAGCAGACCTTTATCCTGTCGCAGTTCAATGGCCTGACCTATCCGCAAATCGCCGAGCAGCTGGGTGTCAGCGTGCGCACGGTGAACAACCACATGGCCAAGGCCATGGAGCATTGCTGCCTGATGCAGATCCAGTTGCAACTCGCATGAGCCTGCCTGCCGAGGAAGTGAAGGCCATCGGTGTCGCGGCGCGCTGGTATGCCCGCTTGCATTCCGGCACGGCGACCGACGCCGATCGGGCCGCCTGGGACAGCTGGCTGGCGGCCGATCCAGTGAATCGCCAGGCCTGGCAACGCATGGCCGCAGTGGCCGAGCAGATGGCCAGCGTGCCGGGCGCCCTGGCGGCACCGACCTTGAGCAAGGCCGGCAACAGTTCCCGGCGCCAGGTGCTGCGCAGCGCCTTGCTGTTGACCTGTGCCGGCACCCTGGGCTGGCTGGGCTGGCGCAGCCAGGCTGCGCAGAACCTGATGTGCGACTACCGCACCCGGGTCGGCGAGCGCCGCGAGTTCCGCCTGGCGGATGGTAGCCGCCTGCTGCTCAATACCGACACTTCGGTCAACCTGCGCTTCGATGGGCGCCAGCGGGTGCTGGAGCTGCTGTGGGGCGAGATCCTTGTCAGTACCGCGCCTGATCCATTGCAGCGCCCGTTCAAGGTGGTCACCCGCCACGCCGAGGTGCTGGCGCTGGGCACGCGTTTTATCGTCCGTAGCCAGCCCGGCGGTGGCGAGGTGGCGGTGCTGGAAAAGGCGGTGGAGGTCAGTGTGCCGGGCAGCGGTTCGGCGATGCGCGTCGAGGCCGGCAAGCGGGTGGCGTTCAACGAGCGCAGCCTGGGCATGCAACGCGGCAACGATGTCTCGGTGGGCGCCTGGCAGCAGGGCAGCATCATCGCCATCGACCGTCCCTTGGCTGTGCTGCTCAACGACCTGTCGCGCTATCGTCCCGGCGTGCTGCGTTGGGACCCGGCCATCGGCGACCTGAAGGTCTCCGGGGTCTTTCCCATCGATGACACCGACCTCGCGCTGGCGGCGCTGGAGAGCGGATTTGCCCTGCGCGTGACCCGCTACAGCCGTTTCTGGGTCCAGGTCGCCCGGGCCGATTCGCGCTGACAATCGCCCTTGGATAAAAAAATTTCCGGCGCCTGCACTTTTCGGCCGCACCGTTCGGCTCATCCCTCAGTGAGTTGTCATTGACCGTTTTGGGGGAGGGAGCATGTCTCGGGTGAACGCGCCAGGTCGTCTGGCGAATGCAGTGAAAGTCGCGTTGTTGGCAACCAGCATGGCCAGCGCCTGCTCGGCGAATGCCGACCCGGCCGCAGGGGCCGCGGCGCAGCAGAGCCAGGTCCGCGCCTATGACATCGGCGCCGGCAGCCTGGTGGATGTGCTGACCCGTTTCTCCAGCGCCGCCGGGGCGGCGATTTCCTTTGATGCGCGCCAGACCCAGGGCCGGCAATCGCCCGGGCTCAAGGGCCAGTTCGGGGTCGACGAAGGTTTCGCGCGGATTCTGCGCGGCAGTGGCCTGCGCGCCGAGCCCCAGGCCAACGGCAGCTATGTGCTGCGCGCGGTGCCGGTGCTCGGCTCGGCGCTGGAACTGGGCGCCACCAACATCAACGGCCAGCTGCTGGGCGCGACCACCGAGGGCAGCGGTTCCTACACCACCGGGGCGGTGACCATCGGCAAGGGCGAGCACTCGCTGCGGGAAACCCCGCAATCGGTGACGGTGATGACCCGCAAGATGCTCGACGACCAGAACCTGCACAGCATCGACCAGGTCATGGAAAAGACCCCGGGCATCACCGTCTACGACTCGACCATGGGCGGCAAGTATTTCTATTCCCGCGGCTTTCGCATGTCGGGCCAGTATCAGTACGACGGCGTGCCGCTGGACATGGGCAACCAGTATGTCCAGGCCGACAGCTTCAGCGGCGACATGGCCTATTACGACCGGGTGGAAATCCTCCGTGGCGCGGCGGGGATGATGAAGGGCGCGGGCGGCACCGCCGGCGGGGTGAACTTCGTGCGCAA
Organism: Pseudomonas sp. SBT1-2; assembly: GCF_028640875.1. Lineage (NCBI taxonomy): Bacteria > Pseudomonadati > Pseudomonadota > Gammaproteobacteria > Pseudomonadales > Pseudomonadaceae > Pseudomonas > Pseudomonas sp. SBT1-2. Next base: position 18,703 of record NZ_JAQZAA010000105.1, read on the forward strand.
GCGTGGCCAGGGCACCCCGCAGACCGAGGTCACGCTGTCCGGCGGCAGCTGGGACAACTACCGCGGGCAGGTCGACACCGGCGGTCCGCTCAACGAGTCCGGCACCCTGCGTGGCCGCGCGGTGGTGGCCGAGCAGAGCCGGCATTACTTCATCGACGACGCCAGTCGCAAGGACCAGGTGTATTACGGCGCGCTCGACTTCGACCTGAGCCCCGACACGACCCTCGGCCTGGGCATCGCCTATGAAGACGTCGACGCCAACCCGTGCTGGGGCGGCCTGCCGCGCTACAAGGACGGCAGCGACCTGAAGCTCGGCCGCTCGACCTGCCTCGACCCGTCCTGGAACACCTGGCGCAGCAAGCGCACCACGGTGTTCGGCGACCTCAAGCACCAGCTCAACGACGACTGGGCGCTGAAGGTCGCCGGCGTCTATACCAAGAACACCCAGGACATCAAATATGCCTTCGCTTCCGGCGCGGTGACGCCCGGCATCGACACCACCGGCATGCTCGGCAGCATGTACGACTACGACCAGGTCGATTACGGCCTCGATGCCTACCTGGACGGCAAGTTCAACGCGTTCGGCCTGCAGCATGAGCTGGTGGTGGGGGTCAACGGCAGTCGCGCGGACAAGGACGATTTCTTCTCGGTGGCCTTCCTGCCGCAGCGGCAGAACGTGTTCAACCCGGACCGGCATATCCCGAAACCGGACGACAGTTACTTCATCGAGAACTCGACCCGTGGTGGCCCGGTGAAGACCGTCACCGAACAGCGTGGCCTGTACTCGACCCTGCGCCTCAAGCTGGCGGAGCCCCTGACCTTTGTCGTCGGCGGCCGGGTCAGTTGGTACCGCTCGAAAAGCGACTCGGTGTTCCTCAGCTCGGGCACCTCGGAGCACGCCAGGAGCACCGAGACCGGCCAGGTCACGCCCTTTGCCGGCCTGTTGCTGGACCTCAACGACAACCTGACTGCCTATGCCAGCTACGCGGAAATCTTCACGCCCCAGGGCAACTACCGCTCGCAAAGCGGCTCGGCGCTCAAGCCGCTGGTGGGGGAAAGCTATGAGCTGGGGATCAAGGGCGAATGGTTCGAAGGACGCCTGAACAGCTCCTTCAACCTGTTCCAGACCGTGCAGAAGGACCAGGCGCAGACCGACTACAACTCCAGTTGCGCGTCATCGGACGGCTACTGCTACCTGAACTCCAGCAAGGTCCGCGCCCAGGGCTTCGAAGCCGAGATCAGCGGCGAAGTCATCGAGCGCCTGCAACTGCTGGCCGGCTACACCTACACCCAGACCAAGACCCTCGACGACATCGACAGCGGCCTCAACGGCGCCGCCTTCAACAGCTACGTGCCGCGCCATGTGCTGCGCCTGTGGGGCGACTACGCCCTCGACGGCGCGTTCGAGCGCTTCAACATCGGTGCCGGGGTCAACGCGCAAAGCGACAACTTCCGGGTCTCGCAGGCCAATGGCGAAAAAATCACCCAGGCCGGCTACGCGGTATGGAACGGCCGCATCGGCTACCGCATCGACGACACCTGGTCGCTGGCGCTCAACGGCAACAACCTGTTCGACAAGCGCTACTACACCACCATCGGCACCGAAAGCTTCGGCAACTACTACGGCGACCCACGCAACTTCACCATGACCCTCAAGGCGCAGTTCTGAACCGGTCAGCCAATAAAAAAACGCC
>NZ_JAQZAA010000105.1:20411-31303 GCF_028640875.1 Pseudomonas sp. SBT1-2
CTCCCGGGAGTGGCGTTTTTGTGTGTGGCTGACTCAGCCGATCTCCACCCATCCCCGGGCGTCGCCAGGCTTCACGGAGCATCCAGCAGCACATCGCCGATGGGCAACTTGGGGACTGCACAAATTTCGGAAATTCCCTACAACACGCCTGTAACTTCTTTCAATAGGATGGCCAGCTGACTAAAAGGAGGGTCACGCATGGCTAATCACGGTTACATGCCTGGCGCTTGTTTAGATACGTCAGAGCAGACTATGTGCGCTCTTATAAAGGCATGGGGGCAGGCGCGATGGGTTTTGAAATATATACCGACTTCCAGACAGGAAAGCAGGTGTACCGAGAGTCCGGAAAATGATCTTGTGGGTTTTCCCTGTTTTGGCCGCTTGTGGCATTAGTGTTGCCTACTTTCTGAAGGTGCACCTCTCTGGTAGCGATTTGAATTACGCCAGGTTTTATTTCTGTTTGGTATTCAATGGCCTTTTTGTCGTGCCTTACATGGATATTCTTCAGAATAATGACTTTCTGTTCTTGGGGTATCGACCCGAGATAATTTCAGAGCATCCATTTATTGGGTGGATTGCTTTTTCTTGCATATTTATTCATCTGTTTGCGCTTCCAGTTAAACGAAAAGTCAAAGTGTGGTTTTCACAAAAGTAAGCGCATGCGAATAAATGATTTCTGGATTACGCAGTGGCCGCAATTCACCTTGGGCGAGTTCTTTCGGTACTGCGAAGACGCACTGTCCCAATCTGAGAACCTCGGCCTGCCGCGCCCAGCGAATCGGTTTATTACCTGGGCGTGCAGGCCTGGAGAACGGCGTGACTCAGCCGATCTCCACCCATCCCCGGGCGTCATTGGCGCCCAGCAGATCAGCGACCGGTTTCACCGCGATCCGGCCATCCACGGTGCCCAGCGCCAACTGCCCGTCGCGGGCGTCCATGGCGTGGATGATGGTCGGCAAGCCATCGATTCGCGCCTTGGCGTTCAGCCGCAGCTGGCCGGTCCGGGCCTCGATCAGCATCAGCGTCCCGTCCAGGAAAGCCGCCGCCACCAAGTCGGCTTCGGGCAGGTGGACGATCGCGCTGGGCGATGCCGGGGTGGAGTGCCGCCACAGTTCCTGGCCGCGCTCCAGGTGCCGGCGATAGATGAAACCCTGGTACGGCTCGCAGACCGAAGGGTTGTAGTGCTGGCCGGCGATCACCACGCCCGCGCCCAGGGCATCCGCCACATAAGCGCCCCGGCATTCCATGGCGTGGCTGGCCCGGGTGCCGTCCTGCTTGAGCAGCGGCCAGAGTCTTTGCAGGGTACCGTCGGGCTGGATGGTGCACAGGTACTTGTGTTCATGGGAGCTGGCCGGCGTGCCCTGCAGCGCGAACAGATGCGGCGCGCCGCTGATGCCGATGTAGTGGTTGAAGCAATCGTAGTGGCCCACGTCGACAGACTGGATGCTGTCGCGGGAGGGGGCCAGCAGCAGGTCGCCGGTCTTCGAGCCGGGGTCTCTCAGGCGGTTGCGCCGCGCCAGGAGGTGGCCGTCGGTGGATGCGCAAAAGGCGTATTCGTCGTCGTAGGTCTGCACCAGCTCCAGGCCGTTATCCGTCAGCGCATACAAACACGAATCCCGTTTATAGACCTCGGGCCCGTCCTGCACCTGCACCCCGTGCACCTGCACGCCGGCCCCGCGCAGGATTTCGGCGCCGTAGCCTGGCCCCCTGTGGTGGGCGAGCCGGGTGCCGTCCGTGCTGTAGATATCCAGCAGGCAATCGTCATGGGTGACGCCTATCCGGTCCGGGCCGAGCCAGGCGATATCGCGGATCGCGCTTCGGCATTCAAGCTCGGGCACGCCCAGCCAACGGGCGAGGCGCACGGCCGGTGAGCTTCGGTCATCTGCCGGAAGGCCCGAGGCAGCGACGGTCGCGGTCGGGTCCAGTTCCAGCACCTCTGAGGTTCGGGCTGTCCACGCTGCTTCACTGTCGTCGATCTGCACCAGAAACAGCGTGTCGAGGATCGCCGACCAGTCGCTGTCGTCCAGCCCGTCCCACTCTTCGTTCCATGGCCGCACCCAGGCTTCGACCCGCTCGCCGCTGGCGTCGTAGCGGCAGCGCACGACTTCGGGAATATCGGCAAAAGGGCGGCGGCTCTGGCCGGTCTGCCAGTCCCACACGGCCAGCTCGCCTTCGAACTGGTAGCCGCCGTCATAGCGGCCGGCACCGATAACGATGCGGGGCAGGGTGGGGTGGAAACCCAGGTCGTTGATCGGCAGGCACAGTTCGTCGAAGATGGCGAACGGCACCGGCTCGCCACGCCGGTACAGGCCGAGCCGATAACGCAACCCGGTGCCGCCATAAGCCGCCCGCGCGGGCGGATTGACCAGCAACGCAAACTCCGAGACCACGGCGGCGATATCCCCCGCCGGGTGGAAGAACGCGCCGGTAATCCTGCCGGTTCCGCGCAAGGTGGGGTCCATGAGGCTGGTCATTGCTGCTCCCTGAGGGGGGCTGTATCGATGTGTTGTTTCATTTCCATGGAGGGAGAATGCTCATTCAAACAATCCTGTTTTTCGCAAATCCGGCTGGCAGAACGAACCTGCGGCGCGCCATCGCGACCGCTGCATTACTGGTGGCCTCGTCTGTTGCGCCTCTGCAGGCGGCGTCGTTGTCATTGGAGGTCGAACTGGCCGACAGCTCCATTGCCTACCTCGATGAATCGACCCAGGCGCGATTGTGGCCGCAAGTATGGACGGGGGCCGAGCTCGTTGCCTATTACTTCCCCTCTATCGGTAGCAAGGGCAATACGCACAAGACGCGGCCCAGCTTGCAACTGTTCACCTGCATGGTCGGTACCGTCTGTGTCCCGGCGCCTCGTTTCGAGATGGAAAGCTTGCCGGTGCGGCGCCAAGTGACGGTTCGCGCACAGGTGTTGCAGGGCAGTGCGGGGCAGCCGCTGAAGCTGCGCTTCGAGTTGCCCGAAACACCTGCCGAGCATTACAGCTTCAGCCATGCCGAATTGCGCGCACCGGCGGACGTGCTGTGGCGCGAGCCCTTGTTTACAAGCTGGGCACGCGATTTGTCGTGGGAGGCACGGCGGGGGTTCTCCAAGCGACGCAAGCAACCCCTGAGTATTGCGCTGGTCTTCCCAAAGCAGGATGTGCCCGGTTATCAGATGGTGGACCTGGCCGTCAGAACGCCAGGGGGAGATAGCCACCCTGGCGATCCTATGGCGGTGACGACCCTGCGTGCCAACCTGAAGGCGCCGGACGGCAGCGTGCGACAGATGGCATGGCCGGGGCACTTGAGCCTGGACCTGCAGGAACGGCTTGAGGCATCGCCGGGCTGGACCAGGACCGGCCGCGTGCCGGCGACTGTCAAACTCAACCAGTTTCCCTGGCGACTCTCTTCGTATAGTGCCAAGGAACGCATCAGCACCGTCGTGATGCCGGACAGCACACCGCGCTGGTACGGCTTGAAGCACTACAACGCGCCCAAGGGTGTGTGGTTGAAGCTGACCCAAAGCGGCCCCCTCGCGCAGGTGGAACTGGAGGCCGAAGCGGGCGCCGAACGGACGATCGAGGGGCAGGTGCCGGTCAAGCGCGAAACCTGGTTGTTCTTCGCAGGCAAGCTGATGCGCTACCGCGGGCAATTGCATTACGGCAACGGTGCCGAGCACTTGCCCGACACCGAGTGGCGGATGGACTGGAGCAATGGCGAGCGACTGGAGGCGAGCGCCGCGAATGTGTCGCCCAGCTCACTGATCAAACAGGTGCCGGATTGCCGCTGGGATGGCTGCCGGAAAAACCTGGCCGAAGCTCGGGCCCAGCTGGCGGCGAGCGATGCGCAGCTGCAATCGGAAGGCGAACGCTACCTGCAGCTTGCGCGTGAACCCGACTGAAACGGCGGATCATGGGGGACGTTCTGCAGGCCAGTGGTGCTGAGCGACATGCTGTTTACGCATCGTATGGGCTGATTACGACCCTCTCGGGGACTTGTGGCTTTCTTGATTGACATCAACCGCGCCCGCGAGCCGGCGCAGTAGTCTCGCAGCAACGTGCGAGGCCGTCTGGTCCGAGCCCATCGCATCCTTAGTCGAAACCACAAGGCTCCTGTCCATGAACGACGCGGTACTGACCCACCTCGACTCCCTCGGCCGTGCGCGCATGGTCGATGTCACCGATAAACACGTGACCTTTCGCGAGGCGGTGGCCGAGGCCTGGGTGCATATGCGTGCCGAGACCGCGCGGTTGATCGTCGGCGGTGGCCATCCCAAGGGCGATGTGTTCGCGGTGGCGCGCATCGCCGGTATCCAGGCGGCCAAGCGCACCAGCGAGCTGATCCCGCTCTGTCATCCGTTGCTGCTGAGCAGTGTGGTGGTCGAGTTGAGCCTCGAGGACGAGCACCGCGTGCGCATTGTGTCGCGCTGCAAACTGGCGGGGCAGACCGGGGTCGAGATGGAGGCGCTGACCGCCGCCAGCGTCGCCGCCCTGACGCTGTATGACATGTGCAAGGCGGTGGACCGTGGCATGCATATCGAGTCGATACGGCTGCTGCGCAAGTCCGGGGGCAAGAGTGGCGATTACCAGGCGCCCTCGGCATGAAGCTGCAGGTGCAGTATTTCTCCCGCTACCGGGAAACCCTGGGTTGCGCGAGCGAGGTGGTCGAAGGCGATTTCGCCTGCCTCGAGCATTTGCGTCGGCACCTGGCGAGCCGCTGCGGCATCTGGCGAGTGCTGGACGAGCCGAGCCTGATGTGTGCCCGCAACCAGGACCTGTGCGGGCTCGACGAGGCGCTGGACGACGGCGACGAGGTGGCGTTCTTTCCCACGGTGACCGGCGGCTGAGGCGCTGGCCCAGGCCGCGCAACCCCGATTCGGAGGCCTCATGATCTATCCGCTGCTGCTCAGTCTGCATCTGCTCGCCGCGCTGGTGTTTATCGGCACGGTGTTTTTCGAAGTGCTGTTCCTGGAGCACATCCGCAAGCAACTGCCGGCCAAGCTCATGGTGCTGCTCGAACAGGGCATCGCCGGCCGTGCCCGCCAGCTGATGCCCTGGGTGCTGCTGGCGCTGTTCGGCGCCGGGTTGGGCATGGTCTGGGTGCGTTACCTGCCGGTGCTGGCGGCGCCCTTGGCGTCATCGTTCGGCACCTTGCTGATGCTGAAGATCCTGCTGGCCGCCAGCGTGCTCGGGCATTTCCTGGTGGCCATGCTGCTGTTCAGGAGCGGGCGCATGAACGCCCGCTACTCGCGCTTTATCCATCACAGCCTGTTCGGCCATATGCTGCTGATCGTGCTGCTGGCCAAGGCCATGTTCTACCTGAACTGGTAGGCCGGCGCCGACCCCACGCTTGATGCAAGTCAAGGAGCCCCGGGCATTAACGCCGGACACTGGCCCTCCACCGCCAGCCATGGAGCCCTGTCATGCCTGATCTACTGCCGCACCGCAGCGAGCCGGTCGTTCGACGCGATCAAGGCGTGCTCGATCCCAACTGCCCTGCCGACACCCGCCGCTTTCACGGCGGCATCGGTTCCCTGGACCTGCTGCGGGCGTTGCGCAACAGCCGGCAGAAGCGCCGGCCGCTGTCCCTCAACGTGCAGTTTGCGCCGCGCCTGGCGGGCATATCGGCCGACGCTGGTGAAAGCTACCTGCGGCGGCTGGAGCGCGAGATCGACCTGGTGGGCTGCCACCTGGGGCCGGAGCAGCGCATCGAGCAGTTTCACCTGGGCGGCGGTACCCCGGACGCAGCGCATCTGCAACGGCTGATGCAGCACCTGCGCCAGCGCTTCCATTTTCTCGAACACGATTGCGGCGACTACAGCATCGACGTCGACCTGCACCACACCGACTGGGCGACCATGGGCCTGCTGCGTGACCAGGGGTTCAATCAGGTCAGCATCGGCGTGCCGGATATCGGCAGCGACAGCCAGCTGTCGGTGGCCTGCTACCAGAACCCGGCGCCCATTCATTCGCTGATCGATGCGGCGCGGACCTTCGGTTATCGCTCGGTGAATGTCGACCTGGGCTATGGCCACGCCTGGCAGACCCCTTCGAGCCTCGCCTTGAAGCTCGGCACCCTGATCGAGCTGGAGCCCGACCGCCTGCAGGTGTTCGACTACGCCCAGCCGCCGTTGCGCTACCGGCGCCAGGGCCAGGACCGCCCCGCAGCGGCCTGCAGCCAGGAGGCCAAGGAGGCGATGCGGCGGATCTGCTTCGAGCGCCTGCTGGCGGCGGGGTACCAGTACATCGGCCTGGGCCAGTTCGTGCGGCCCGACGACGACCTGATGATGGCCCAGGAGCGCGGCCGGCTGCGCCGCAACTGCCAGGGTTTTACCTGCCACGGTTATTGCGACCATGTGGGCTTCGGCCTGGGCGCCATCAGCCAGTTCGACGAGCTGTACACGCAGAACAGCGAAGTGCTCGGCGACTATCTGCAACAGCTCGACCTGGGCCAACTGGCGACTTGTCGCGGCTGGCGTTGCGAGGCCGGCGACCAGGTCCGGCAACTGGTCATGGAGCGCCTGGCGTGTGACCTGGAGCTGGATATCCTGGCCATCGAAAGCCGCTACGGGCTGGTCTTCCGCCAGTACTTCGCGTCCGCCTGGCTGCGCCTGCAACAGCTGAGCTGGAACGGCCTGGTGGAAGTCTCGGAGCGCTTTATCAGCATCCTGCCCGCCGGCCGGCTGGAGGTGGACAGCATCTGCCAGCTGTTCCAGGAGGATTTGAACAGCCCGGGGCAGGCCTGCGGTTGCGAGTGCGTGGAGCCTGATTCCGGGCTTTGATTTAGCCCCTTGATTGCAGCCAGGCGCGGCGCGCTTGACGGCGATCAAGTTTGCCCGCCGGTGCGCTTGCCGCGCCCTTGCCTGGCGCCTTAGCGTGGTCGCCGAACCCCGCTGTGAATCAGGTAGCCCATGGATCTCGGAACGGCTTGCGAACCCTTCTATCAACCCTTGAACAATGAACAGGCGCTGTTCGAACAGGCCTGGCGGCACGGCATGCCGGTGCTGATCAAAGGCCCCACGGGCTGCGGCAAGACCCGGTTTGTCCAGCACATGGCGCACCGCCTGGACCTGCCGCTGCACACCGTGGCCTGCCACGACGACCTCAGCGCCGCCGACCTGATCGGCCGCCATCTGATCGGCGCCCAGGGCACCTGGTGGCAGGACGGGCCGCTGACCCGGGCGGTGCGCGAAGGCGGCATCTGCTACCTCGACGAAGTGGTCGAGGCGCGGCAGGACACGGTGGTGGTCCTGCACCCCCTGGCCGACGGCCGTCGCGAGCTGTTCCTGGAACGCACCGGCGAAGTGCTGCGGGCGCCGCCGTCCTTCATGCTGGTGGTGTCCTACAACCCCGGTTACCAGAACCTGCTCAAGGGCATGAAGCCCAGCACCCGCCAGCGCTTTGTGGCGATGCGCTTCGACTATCCACCGCCGGCCGAGGAGGAGCGCATCGTCCAGCGCGAGGCGCAAGTGGATGCGGCCCTGGCGCGGCAGATCGTCGGGCTGGGCCAGGCCCTGCGCCGCCTGGAACAGCATGACCTGGAGGAGGTGGCGTCCACCCGGCTGCTGATTTTCACCGCGCGCATGATCGGCGCCGGCATGCCGCCGCGCGAAGCCTGCCTGGCGTGCCTGGCCGAGCCCCTGAGCGACGACCTTGTCACGGTGGCGGCGCTGATGGACGTGGTCGATGTGCACTTCGGCTGACCCTGCTACCGACACCCTGGCAGCCCCTCGGCGTCATCTGCCGGGGGATCTGGCGATGTGGTTTTTCATCCTCGCCGAGCTGTCGGTGTTCGCCATCCTGATTCTTGCGTTCGCCGTGACCCAGCAGCTCAAGCCGCAGCTGTTCGCCGAAAGCCGCCAGCTGCTCGACAGTTCCACCGGCCTGGCCATGACCCTGAGCCTGCTTAGCGCCGGGCTGTTGGCGGCGCTGGCCCAGGAGCGGGTGCGCCGGGCGCTGCCACGCCAAGGGGCGGCGCTGCTGCTGGCGGCCTTGCTGGCGGCCACGGTCTACCTGCTGCTCAAGCTCGGCGAGTACCGGCATCTGCTGGGCCTGGGACTCGGGCTTGAGCACGACACCTTCTTCACCCTGTACTGGATCCTCACCGGTTTTCATTTCCTCCATGTGCTGCTGGGCATGCTGATTTTCGCCTGGCTGGCGCAGCGCTGCCTGCGCGGCCGGTATGGCGCCGACAACCCTTCGGGTTTCGAGTCCGGGGTGCTCTATTGGCATATGGTCGACCTGGTCTGGGTGCTGCTGTTCCCGCTGGTCTACGTCCTGGATTGACGAGGTGCGCATGTCCGTTGGCAGGTTCTTGCTGAGCTGTTGGGTCGCCCTGGCCGGTCTCAGCGTCGGCACCGTATGGCTGGGCAGCTGGCTGGGGCAGGGCGCGCCGCGCGGGGTGGTGGTGCTGATCCTGCTGCTGGCGGTGGCCAAGGCCTGGCTGATCGCCGACGGCTTCATGGAACTGCGCCACGGGCCGCGCCTGTGGCGCTGGCTGCTGCTCGGCTGGCCGCTGGCGCTGGCCTTGCTGCTGGGCCTGATCCTCAGCCTGTAAATACCCGAGTAAAACCATCGGCGTTTCTTGATTGCCATCAAGCGGGTTTGCCCCCCGCGCTTCCTAGAATGGCCGGGCCAAGCCAAGAGGAAGCGAGCATGTCGGAAACCTTCACCAAAGGCATGGCCAGGAACATCTATTTCGGGGGAAGCGTGTTCTTCTTCCTGATCTTCCTGGCCTTGACCTATCACACGGAGCAGACCTTTCCCGTACGCAGCAACGACGCGCTGTTGAGCGCGGCGGTGGTGCGCGGCAAGACGGTCTGGGAGCAGAACAACTGCATCGGCTGCCACACCCTGCTGGGCGAGGGCGCCTACTTCGCGCCGGAGCTGGGCAACGTGTTCCAGCGCCGCGGCGGCGAGGAGGGCTTCAAGCCCTTTATGCAGGCCTGGATGAAGATGCAACCCCTGGGCGTGCCCGGACGCCGGGCCATGCCGCAATTCAACCTGAGCCAGCAGGAGGTCGACGACATCGCCGAATTCCTCAAGTGGAGCTCGAAGATCAATACCAATGGCTGGCCGCCAAACAAGGAGGGCTGAACGATGCGTCTTGCCAATCCACACCTGAAATTCGCCTCGCAAGCCGTGGCCAAACCCTACTTCGTGTTTGCCCTGATGCTGTTCCTCGGCCAGGTGCTGTTCGGTTTGATCATGGGCCTGCAATACGTGATCGGCGATTTCCTGTTCCCGATCATTCCCTTCAACGTGGCGCGCATGGTCCACACCAACTTGCTGATCGTCTGGCTGCTGTTCGGCTTCATGGGGGCGGCCTACTACCTGATCCCGGAAGAGGCCGACCGTGAACTGCACAGCCCGAAACTGGCGCTGCTGCTGTTCTGGGTGTTCGCCGCCGCCGGCGTGCTGACCATCCTCGGCTACCTGCTGGTGCCCTACGCGGGCCTGGCGCGGCTGACCCACAACGAGCTGCTGCCGACCATGGGCCGCGAGTTCCTCGAGCAGCCGACCATCACCAAGATGGGCATCGTGGTGGTGTGCCTGGGCTTTCTCTACAACATCGGCATGACCCTGCTCAAGGGCCGCAAGACCACCGTCAGCATGGTGATGATGACCGGGCTGATCGGCCTCGCGGTGTTCTTCCTGTTCTCCTTCTACAACCCGGCCAACCTGGCCCGCGACAAGTTCTACTGGTGGTGGGTGGTGCACCTGTGGGTGGAAGGCGTGTGGGAGCTGATCATGGGCGCGATGCTGGCCTTCGTGCTGATCAAGATCACCGGCGTGGACCGCGAAGTGGTGGAGAAATGGCTCTACGTGATCATCGCCATGGCGCTGATCAGCGGGATCATCGGCACCGGTCACCACTTCTTCTGGATCGGCGCCCCCGAGGTCTGGCTGTGGGTCGGCTCGATCTTCTCGGCCCTGGAGCCGCTGCCGTTCCTGGCGATGGTGATCTTCGCCTTCAGCATGGTGAAGAACCGCCGCCGCCAGCACCCCAACCGCGCCGCCACGCTGTGGGCCAAGGGCACCACGGTGACCGCGTTCTTCGGCGCCGGGGTCTGGGGTTTCCTGCACACCCTGGCGCCGGTCAACTACTACACCCACGGCACGCAACTCACCGCGGCCCACGGCCACCTGGCGTTCTACGGCGCCTACGCGATGATCGTCATGACCCTGATCAGCTACGCCATGCCGCGCCTGCGCGGGCTTGGCGAGGCGGCGGACGAACGCTCGCAGACCCTGGAGGTCTGGGGCTTCTGGCTGATGACCCTGTCGATGGTGATGATCACCCTGTTGCTCACCGCCGCCGGCGTGGTCCAGGTGCTGCTGCAACGCTGGGCCGAGGACGGCACGGCAATGCCGTTCATGGCCACGGTGGAGCATTTGAGCGGGCTGTTCTGGGCGCGCCTGATCAGCGGGCTGGGGTTCTTCGCCGGGCTGCTGTGCTACCTGCTGAGCTTCCGCCAGCGCGGCCGCGCCGCCTTGCGCGCACCGGCCCCGGTGGTGTCCTCATGAACGACCGCTGCTGGCGAAACGTATCCCTGTAGCCGCTGTCGAGCGCAGCGAGGCTGCGATCGGCAGCGCAGCGGCCGCAAGCCGGGCCATGCGGTCTTTCCGGCAAACCGCGTGCACAGGCTTTGCGAGGACTGCGTCGGAATGCCGCCCACCTCGATCGCAGCCTCGCAGGCTCGGCAGCGGCTACAGGGCAACGCACGACGGTCTCTATGTAGCCGCTGCCGAGCGCAGCGAGGCTGCGATCGGCAGCGCAGCGGCCGCAAACCGGGCCATGCGGTCTTTCAGGAAAACCGCGTGCGCAGGCTTTGCGAGGACTACGTCGGAATGACGCCCACCTCGATCGCAGCCTCGCGGGCTCGGCAGCGGCTACAGGACAGGCACGAC
>NZ_JAQZAA010000106.1:0-123457 GCF_028640875.1 Pseudomonas sp. SBT1-2
GGATGGATTTCACGGCATGCTGGATGCTAACGCTACCCATATTTCCCTGACGATCGAAGGCGCCTCGGTCGACCTTCAGGTCCTCAGTTTCGTTGGCCGCGAAGCCCTCAATCAGCCCTTCTGCTTCGATATCGAACTGGTCAGCGCGCGTCCCGACCTCAAGCTCGAGGAACTGCTGCACAAGCCGGCCTGCCTGACCTTCGGCGGCTTAGGCAAAGGCAGTGGCAAAGGCCTGATCCATGGCCTGGTGTACCGCATCGCCCAGGGTGATTCCGGGCGCAAGCTGACCCGCTACAGCATCAGCCTGACCCCGCAGCTCAACTACCTGCGCCACAACTTCAACCAGAAGATCTACCAGCACCTGAGCGTGCCGAAGATCATCGCCCAGGTCCTCGAGGCCCGCGGCATCCTGGCCGACGCCTACAGTTTCCAGCTCGGCGCCACCTACCCGGAACGGGTCTACTGCACCCAGTACGACGAGTCCGACCTGCACTTCATCCAGCGCCTGTGCGAAGAAGAAGGCATTCACTTCCACTTCCAGCACAGTACCGGCGGCCACAAGCTGGTGTTCGGCGACGACCAGACGGTGTTCCGCAAGCTGGCGGCCGTGAACTACCAGCAGGACTCCGGCATGGCCGCCGAACAGCCGGTGATCAAGCGCTTCAACCTGCGCCTGGAAACCCGCACCAGTCGCGTCAGCCGCCGCGACTACGACTTCGAGAAACCACGGCTGCTGCCCGAAGGCGCGGCCAAGTCCGGGGCCATGCCGGACCTGGAAGACTACGACTACCCCGGCCTGTTCACCCAGCAGGCCCGCGGCAAGCAACTGGCGACCCGCGCCCTGGAACGCCACCGCAGCGACTACCAGCTGGCCGAAGGCAAAGGCGACGAGCCGAGTCTGGTCAGCGGCCACTTCCTGACCCTGGCCGCCCACCCGCGCAGCGAATGGAACGACCTGTGGCTGCTGCTGGAAGTGATCCATGAGGGCAAGCAACCGCAGGTGCTGGGCGAGAACATCACCAGCGATGTCACCAGCCACAAGGACGACTTCCACCAGGGCTACCGCAACCGCTTCCTCGCCACGCCCTGGGACGCCCACTACCGCCCGCCGCTGGAACACCCGAAACCCAAGTCCCTGGGCAGCCAGACCGCCGTGGTCACCGGGCCCAAGGGCGAAGAAATCCATTGCGACCAATACGGCCGGATCAAGGTGCAGTTCCACTGGGACCGCGACGGCCTGGCCGACGACAACACCTCCTGCTGGGTCCGCGTCGCCAGCGGCTGGGCCGGCAAGGCCTACGGCGGCATCGCCATCCCGCGGATCGGCATGGAAGTGTTGGTGACCTTCCTCGAAGGCGATCCCGACCAACCGCTGGTCACCGGCTGCCTGTACCACAAGGAAAACGTGGTCCCCTACGACCTGCCGGCGAACAAGACCCGCAGCACCTTCAAGACCCTCAGCTCGCCGGGCGGCAAGGGCTATAACGAACTGCGCATCGAAGACAAGAAAGGCGCCGAGCAGATCTACCTGCACGCCCAGCGCGACTGGGACGAAAACGTCGAGCACGACCAGCGGATCCGCGTCGGCAATGAACGCCACGACACAGTCGAAGCCAACACCCTCACCGAACTCAAGGCCGAAGAACACCGCATCACCCACCTCGACCGCAAGAGCGAAATCCGCGCCAACGACCACCTCACCGTGGCCGTCACCCAGCACGCCAACATCGGCACCGCGCAATTCGTCGAAGCTGGCCAGGAGATTCACTACAAGACCGGCAACATCGTGGTCCTGGAAGCCGGCGCCGAACTCACCGCCAAGGCCGGCGGCAGCTTCGTCAAGCTTGATGCCGGTGGCGTGACCATCAGCGGGGCCGATGTGAAGATCAATTCCGGCGGCGCGCCGGGAACGGGTACAGGACTGAATATTCTGATGCCCGGGATGCCGCTGATTGCCGATCAGGATAGAGCGGGAAGCGTGTTAAAGAGCAAAGAGATCAGCAGCAGCTTTTACGAGCGGTGCAAGTTCGTCACCAGTTCTGGCACGCCCGTCGAAGGTCTCAAGGCTGCCTTTATCTTACCGAGCCTCACTGCACCATTGATCTTCAAAAGCGACGCCGATGGCCATTCCCCACAAGTTGAGGCGCAGACCGTACAAACAGCCAAGGTTCATCTTCTTTGGGATGACTTTGACGTCCCGGATGGGGCAGATGATTATGAACGGAGTCGGAAGCAATGAGCACACCTCCAGTTGCCACACCCGAGATCAACAAGGCCAAGAACGCTCCTCCCCATGAGGTGAAGATCAACTGCGCGCAATTGTGGTCTCTGGCCCAAGCGCAAGCAATCAGGCGACTAAGCACTCAGCGTAACGAGTATTACCTGTTCGGCAGTAAGAAGTGGATGCTGGTCGGCGACTTTACTACCAGAGCCGCGCGTATTGCCGGTGTGTATGCGTCCTTCTACCTAGAAAGAGAAGATGGAGGACAGGCAGCGTTCAAGGGCCGGTTCTATTGGATGGGGCTGGCTGCCTTTGCGAGCAAGCAGGTGATGTGCGGCCTCAAGTTCACGAAACTGGTAGATGCCGCAACGAACACCCCCTTACTTGCTCCCGCAAAAGTACCAAACCAGGTCGGCAAGAATGGACTCGGAAAAGGAAACTTCTGGCTTTTCCAGGACATATTCTGTTGGCACTGGTTTTACAGCAAATTCCCAGACAGCTTCTTTTCATGCAAGAGTGCACGAAACAGTGATACGTTCGAGAAACCGATAGCTGACGCTGTTAAAAAACTTCCTTGGTCGGAAGAGTCATTACCAGTAATTAATAACCTCAAGGTGACACCCGAGGTAAGTTCAGCCTTTGAACTGATTAAGGAGACGGAGGCTCTGACGGGGGAAGAAAGAGCTAAAAAGCAATACAAATCACTACTTGCGATAGCCAATCACGAGCAACTTAACATACTGCAAAAGTTAATTTACAACGACTGGTCGTTCCAAAAAACGCTCGATGTTCAAAAACTCGCAGAAGGCGCTCCACTAGTACCTCTACGTTCAGCAGCATTTTCTACTCTATGCGATCTTGATGATCCTGACCTGAGAGAGCAAATGCACGATGGCAAACTGTATCATGCGCAACAGCGAATGGATTTCATCGTAAAAATCGCCGATAAATATCACAATCTCATGAGAAAGAAGAAAAGCTACATGGAAGGCGAGATCGCTTCGATTGCCAGTTGGAAGAACATAGAATGAGAATATTCTGGTTACTATTTTTTATCTTTCTCGTCGGTTGTGATGGCTCTCCTAGTGAAGGAATATACAAGGTGAAAAGTGAAATCAAGAGTATAAACATTCAGCTAGGGTCGCCTGTTGAAGATCTACTTAAACAAAGCCCTATCAAGTTCAGTTCCGATTGCTTAGCTGCCGCCAATATATGCTGGCACGAAATCAATCAAAGCAGAGATGACCAGAATCTATTGAGTGTAAGTATTACTCAGCCGAAAAGCACCCTCGAACTGGATCAGGTCGTGTCCCTCGGCATTGTGGCAGACGATGATATTTCCAAGGACATTGAGGAGGTTGAGGTTACGCTCCGTGGTTTGCCAGACAACAGCACACATGAAGAGAATAGAGCACTTGTCTATAGCCTCATAGACAAACTGAAATCAGCAGGATGGCATAAATATTACTTCCCTTCGGATCCTCGAATCCCCGGCACCGAACTTGATAAATTCGACTGGAAAAAATCGATATTCGGGCGAAGTCCTTTGAGCCATCCGCTCTTTGACCCTAACAGAAAAATGAGCCTTGAACAGTGGATAGGCTCAGACATGCTCTATGACTGGTACTTGTACAGTGGCGACTATCTCGCTCACGTCAAAGTCTTACGAAACTCGGCAGTTGCCTCAACAGAAACTGGGACCTATTTAATAAAAATTGAACTCACCTCACTAAATACATTTTGGCAAAACAGCTTCGAAGAGGAAGAGCGCCCTAACTGGAAAAAGCTTTTTCCTGAGCACTTGAAAACTCTTTTACTGCTTAGATCGGAAGCCGAGTCCAAGGCAAGAACTGCAGGAGTGGAAATTGATCAGAGTTATCAAGCTCCCGCCATGGAACAGGTTGACTGAGATAGTAGAGACGAAGCGACGAGGCCGGTGGCGTTACCATCCGGCACCCATGTGAAGGTCAACTCCGAGAGAGCGCCAGGAGCGGGTACGCCACCGGCGTCGCTGTTGCCGGGCCTGCTGAAGCTTGCCGACGCCGACAAGGCCGGCGGCCTGCTGCTGGGTCATTTGAACGCGCCAAGACCCTGATGCCGCCCAAGGGTATATGTGTCGAATGCCTGCTCAAGGCCATCCGCCAACGCCAGGCGATTCTGTCCGGAGCACAGCCATGAGCGATTTGCAGCAAGGCCAGCAGGACTGGGTCAACGCCGCCGCCAAGGGTTTCAACCTCGCGGTGATCGTCGAACAGGCCCTGCTCAGCGCGCCGCAGCGCAGCGCCCTGGTGGAGCTGGAAGGCGCCCGCTGGCCCCTGATGTACCAGCCCGAGCTGGTCCAGTTGCGCAATGACGGGCCGCTGTTGCTGGACATGACCGGTCAAGCTTTCGAGCGACTGGTCGCGATCCACGAGCTGTTCGGTTCGAACCTGGCCGGCTGGTTGAGCAGCACCCTGCCAGCCAATCGGCTGGCCACCCACCTAGGCGACGCCCTGGTCTGCCAGGACGCCAACGATGCGGTGCTGCTGATCCGCAGTTACAGCGCCGAGGTACTGCCCCTGCTCCACCAGCAAAATGACCAGCCATGGCACCAGTGGCTGTTCGGCCCCCTCGATACCTGGTGGGTCAAGGCCGAAAAAGACTGGCAGCGCTTTGCCGGCCCGGCGCACAGCGAAGTGCCCGAGTACCACCCGATACGCCTGGATGAGCCGATGATGCACAGCCTGCAGCATGACGCCCACGCCGAGCAGTTGCTGGTACAGACCGAAAACGTCGCCCCCGAGGCCTTTGCCAGCGACTGCCACGGCGAACGCCTGCAACAGGTGCAAGACTTGCTGCAGATCGCCAGAGCCCAGGGCCTGGACCAGCAGGAGGATCAGTCGACCTTCGTATTGCACAGCCTGATCACCCGTAGCCCGCTGCACCAGCGCCCCGAATGGGCCGAAGTCCTGCGTCAGGTCACGGATGACCAGGACAGCCTGGAAAACGCCCTGGCCGCGCAAGAAGGCGCCTGAGGTGACGTTGCCCCCGTCACTCGCACAGTACTGGAAGCGCCTGTCCAGCCGCCAGAAAACCCTGATCCACTGGCTGGTTTTGGCAGCGCTGGTTGTCGGCTATTTCATCTGGCAATACAGCCGCATGCCGGGCGCGGCGCTTTATGGGCATAACCATACGGATCGCCCGATTTTCAGTTATTTCGTTAATGACAATTGGGGTGGCAATGGAGGCGTGACCTGTTGCTGGCGTATCGAGGGCAAGATGCTAAAGGTGGACTGGATAAAAAGTCGTACGGGCGAACAGGCACGCCAAGGCATTAACGAGGAAACCCTTTCAATCGAGATGCCTAACCCGCCCCGAAAGCGAACCGACGATACCCTGCATGTGCATTTTCTGCCCGGAGATCAGGTGCGGCTGGCCTGGAGCGACAAACATACCAGCCCACTCAAAGAAGAGCTGCGCGAGTTTTATGCCGGGGATCAGGAGCGCAGGCCTGAATGAATGCTCTTAATTTCGATTGGGCTGTCGTTCTACGGCTTTTGGTGCCATCGGTTGAAAGGCTTGCAGGCAGCCGGACAAGGAGTCTGTTGTGATGGGGTCACTCGTAAACCGCTGGAAATCGTTACCCAGGACTCAGAGAACCCTGATCAACCTATTGGTGTGGGGCGTGCTGATCGCTGCCTACTTCATCTGGCAGTACAGCCAGATGCCTGGGGCAATGCTCTATGTCCATAACCAAACCGATCGTCCCATCTTCAGCTACTTCGTCAATGACAACTGGGGAGGCAATGCCACTGCGAACGGCGGAGGCGGAGCAACCTGCTGCTGGCGCATCGAGGGCAAGACGCTGAAGGTGGATTGGATAAAAAGCCGTACTGGCGAACAGGCGCGCCAAGGGATTAAACAAGAAACCCTTTCAATCGAGATCCCTAACCCTCCCCGCCAACGCAGTGACCGCTATTTGCATGTGCACTTCTTCCCTGGCGACCAGGTTCGCCTGGCCTGGAGCGCCAATCTCGACACCCCTTATGAAAACCTCAAGGAGGCACCCGCAGTGCCTGATGCCAAGGTTCAGGAAGCCCAATCCCAATGAATCACGGGTTTTCGGCGCCAACTATTGAAAGAGATGTAAACAGACTGGGCTGGGCAACAGAAGTGCACCCCCGGCAAAAGAACGTGACCGTACGCAGAAACAAGTTCGCCCCAACAAGGAGTTTGTTGTGAGATCGATTCAATTACTCAGAGATCGCTGGAAGTCCCTGTCCGGCCTGCAGAAGATCCTAATCAATCTGATGGTTTGGGGAGCGTTGATTGCGGCCTATTTCATCTGGCAATACAGCCGTATGCCGGGTGCCGCTCTCTATGTTCATAACCATACGGAGCGTCCTATCTTTAGCTACTTCGTGAATGACAATTGGGGGGGAAATGCTGCTGCAAATGGCGGGGGGGGAGTGACCTGTTGTTGGCGTATCGAGGGCAAGGCATTGAAGGTGGAGTGGATAAAGGGCCGTACAGGCGAGCAAGTACGCCAAGGATTAAAAAAAGAAACTATTTCAATCGAAATATCTAACCCGCCTCGAAAGCGAACCGACGATACCTTGCATGTGCATTTTCTGCCTGGTGATCAGATCCGTGTGGCCTGGAGTGACAAACACACCAGCCCACTCAAGGAAGAGTTGAAAGAGTTCTACTCCAAGGATCAGGAGCGTAAATCTAAATGAGTACCCGTAATACTGATCAGGCGGCTGCCGCCAATGCCCGCTGTGTCGCTCCGTTCAACAGTTCTCACATCACCACTTGTGAACGAACCTTGCGGATCGGATTTTTTTTTGACGGTTTTGGACGCCATTTACTGAAAGACCTGCAGACAGGTCGTGCCAGTAATGTCGGCAAGATGTATATGGCACATCCCCACATCGAAAAGGATGAGGGCTCTTATAACTATCGGCGTGTATATGTTTCCGGGATGGGCGAAGAATACATCGCAGACCTGACCACCACTGCCAGTACCGGCCTGGATATCGCTAGCAGTAAAGCGGCGGATGTCCCCAAGGATGTGGCGAAGGATGAAGGGAAAAAGATCCTGAAGGATGTGCTGGAGCGCCGTGACTGGTGGGAGCGCTTGAAGCATGACCTGGGCGACCTGGTAAATGCCCCCTACAAAGCCTTCAAAGTGTTGAAGGGCGCGGTGGTTGACGCCGTGTCTGAAGCCGTACCTCCCCTGCGCGATAACCCGATCATGGCTCAAGTGGCCAAGACCGGAGCCAATATCCGTATTGACGGTGCGATTGATCGCCTTAACAAGGACATCGACGAAATCAAGGCATTGGGCGGCCCGCCGTTGAAGCGCATCGAACTGTCCGTATATGGCTTCGACTATGGCGCCACCCTGGCTCGGGGCTTCCTGCATCGTCTGCTGGAGCGCAGCCTGATCAATGGCGAGGAGGTCGAGTATCAGGGGGCACGCCTGGTTGTGTTGTTCGCCGGCCTGTTCGATGCGGTGGATCGCAGCCATAGCGAAATACCGCTGATCGACGACTATATGCCCGTGCCCACCAGCACGGTACTGGGGGACTTCAACAGCCTGCCCAAGCAGGTGCGGCAGGCGCTGCATCTGGTAGCTGCCCACGAGCGACGCTTTTACCGGCGCGCCTGCATGCTCGGCAAAGGCAACGCCAAGTGGCGCGAAGAACTGATGCCTGGGGTCAGTGAGGATGTCGGTGGCAGCCTGCTGCCCGGCGAGCAGAAGCCCAGCGCCGAGCTGGCCCTGGTCAGTTTGCATCGCATGTACCGCGCAGCGTTCCAGGCGGGAGTACCGTTCCTTCATCTTGAAGATTTGTACGAAAAGGACGCCGACACCGCTGAGCTATTCACCTTCAACGACCATATCAACGGCAAGACTGCCCTCGGGCTGGTCAAGAAGTATCAGTCAGCCGCCAAGGCCAGCATCGCCCAGCTGAAAAACCTCAACCTGGGTGATAAAGCGCCCTTCCTCGGCCATATGCGTTTGTATATCCGCTGGCTGGCGTCGATCTCGCGCCCTTATGTGCAGCGCCTGCGAGAGATCGGCGAAGAGGAAGATCGCCTGAACGCCAGCCAGTATGCCGCGGGGAATAGCGCCGGGATGTTCGGCCGCCCGGTGGAAACCCAGGAAAAGAGGCAGGCCCGCCTCAAGCGCACCCAGGAACTGCAAACCGAGCGCGAGACGCTAAGAGCACAACTCGGCTGGCTGGAAGATGTAGACAGCGAGGCTCGCAGCATGCGCAGCGGCCGGGCACGGGATGGCTACAGGGCCGCCGGCACACCGCAGCAGATGCTGGTGTGGCAGGTGCTGTTGGAAGAGGAATGGTTCAAGGAGCAACTGTCGCCATTGCCGGAGGAAGTGAGCCTGTTGTTCGGTCACTTCATTCATGACCAATTGGTACAGTCCCTCGCTCAACAGTCAGCCAAGTCTATGAGCGGGCAATGCTACTTCGATATCCGTGGGATCGATCTGCCGGAGGAAGAAGAAAAGGAAAAGGAGAAAGAGAAGAAATAACTGTATTCAATGCCTGCCCGGAATCGGGCAAGGCGTTGACAACCAGCAAGGCAGGGGCTTCTGTCCCCTGCCTTCAGCCCTTACCGCCGAACACCAAATACGCGTTTTTGCCCAAGGAACATCTCGGCGGGCAGTTTCCCTTCCGCACAAATCATTAGCCCCCTACTTAATCTTCGATTAATCCCCCAGCCCAAAACTGTACGAGACCGCGCAGCGCAGAATCCTCTGCCGCCCTCCGCGGCGTGCTCGATGGTGGTTTGTGTCGGGCTTATCGGAGAAATTCTCATGAACATGCGTATTTTGCTGGTCGGGGCCTTGGCTTTTGTCGGGGCTGTGGGTGTGGCTCAGGCGGACACGGCCCAGGTGCAGCCGGTGCCTTATCACTATGGCATGCCGCTGAATGTGGCCAAGGTGGTGTCGATGACCGAGCCTGCGACGCCGGAGTGCAAGGTGATCACCGCGGACATGACCTTTATCGACAAGGCGGGCAAGCTGGAAGCCATCAGCTACCGCAAGTTGTCGGACGCCTGCAGTTATCAGAACTGAAGACTGCTCCTGCTCTACCGCGCGCAAGGTTACAGGCAGCTCTGTGAGATTCAGGCGGGGATTTTATTCGCGGTGAGGGTCGAGTCTGTGCCTGGCCCGGGATCTATCCAGGCCAGGCAGGCAACGCAGGCATTGGCAAAGCAGCCGATCAATGAGCCCTGGATTTCAGGGTGATGGGCTGGCTTCCCGGATGATTGGCCAGGTCGTAGCGCAGTTCGGCGATCAGGTCGTTGATTTCCCGGCAGCCGTTGAGGCTCGCCGCATCGATACCGGTGACCACCAGGTCCACACGGTCGGTTTCATGGTCGCCATAGACTTTCACGGTCATGTGCAGGTCGGGGCTCAGGGTGCACTCGCAGCGTTTGGGCAGGAAGCTGCATTCAATGATATTGCGCAGTTCCAAGGCAGATAAGAACATGGCAGATCTCTCCGTTGGTGCAGTGGCCATTCAATGATGGCAAGAATATCGTCTCGGGATTCCACCCCCGAAATACGGCGTACGGCATGACTAAACCTCCCTGGAAGAGAAAGCCAATTCCTAGACTAGGCCGTATTTGCGCTTCTACTAAATTCTATTTTGCTCTGAGCAGTGAGGCTTTTTTCACCCTCAGTCCTGGGACTTTCGCCCGCCTGGAGGACCTCCTGCGGATCCGATAGCGGCCTCTCGCCGATAGCGGATGGAGCATATGCATGCCGTCCTCCCGCTCGTTTTCATGCTTTATAAATCATTGACTTACCACTGGATATTGAAGGAATACATCATGTCAGTTGCCGCGGCGAAGCGGGCCACGGTTTGCATGACCGGGTGTTACCCGGTCAAACTGCCCGGCGTTTCAAGCAAGCGACTCCCTCTAAATGGAGAGAGCCGTCGATCAACCTGCAAGGAGGCCTTATGCGCTTTTTTCCTGTTTCCACCGCCGTCGCTGTGCTGTTGAGCGGTATTTCCACCCTGAGCCATGCGGCCAAGCTCGAAGACGTGGCGCCCTACCCCAAGGCCGAAGACGGTTTTGTGCGCCAGGTGATCCATCTGCCCAAGCAGGCCAAGGAAGAAGACTTCAAGGTCGAGGTGCTGGCCGGCAAGACCCTGACCGTCGACTGCAACCGTCAGCGCCTGGGCGGCACCCTGGAAGAGAAGAACCTGGATGGCTGGGGTTACCCCTACTACCGCCTGGACAAGGTCAGCGGCCCGATGAGCACCCTGATGGCCTGCCCCGAAGGCACCAGCAAGCAGGCGTTCGTGCCAGTGGTCGGCGAAGGCTTCGTGCTGCGCTACAACAGCAAGCTGCCGATCGTGATCTACGCCCCCAAGGACATCGAAGTGCGCTACCGCCTGTGGTCCGCCTCCGATAAAGTCGAAAAGGCCCGCGCGGAATAATCCAGACCGCGGCGGCTGCATCACAGGTGATGTAGCCGCTGCCGCAGGCTGCGATCGGCTACGCAGTAGCCGCCAGGCCAGGCAACGCGGTGCAGCAGTGGTTCGGTTGGCGAGCGCTTCGCGCTCGTGCGCAGGCTTCGCCAGCGGCTACAGAGGCCCTGCTCCTTCTTACACCAGCGCAACCGCGCCCAAAGCCGCGCGCTCGGCCACATGCCCCAGGCGATCGAAGTTGATATTGGCCCCGGAATCGATGGCCACCAGGGTTTCGCCCTGTACGCCGCTGCGGGCCACGTACCGCTTGATCCCGGCCACCGCCAGCGCCCCCGACGGCTCGGTGATGGAACGGGTGTCGTCGTAGATGTCCTTCATCGCGCAGCAGAGTTCGTCGTTGCTGACCGTGATCACCTCGTCGACCAGCACTCGACACAGCTCGAAACAATGGGCGCCGACCTGCGCTACGGCGACCCCGTCGGCGAAGGTGCCGACGCTGGGCAGCACTACCCTTTCCCCGGCCCGCAACGCCTGCTGCAAACAGTTGGAGTGTTCGGACTCGACGCCGACGATGCGCACCTCGGGCCGCAGGTATTTCACATAGGCGGCGATGCCGGCGATCAGTCCGCCACCGCCCACCGGGACGAAGATCGCGTCCAGGCGCCCGGCGTGCTGGCGCAGGATCTCCATGCCCACCGTGCCCTGCCCGGCGATCACGTCCGGGTCGTCAAAGGGCGAGACGAAGGTCTGGCCGCTGTGCTCGGCCAGTTGCAGGGCATGGGCCAGGGCAAAGGGAAAGCTCTCGCCGTGCAGCACCGCCTCGGCGCCACGGCTGCTGACGCCCTGCACTTTCAGCTGCGGCGTGGTGGAAGGCATGACGATGGTCGCCTTGATCCCCAGTTCCCGCGCCGCCAACGCCACGCCCTGGGCGTGATTACCGGCGGATGCGGTAATCACTCCGCGACGCTTCTGCTCGTCACTGAGCTGCACCAGCTTGTTGTAGGCACCGCGGATCTTGAAGGAAAAGGTCGGTTGCAGGTCCTCGCGCTTGAGCAGCACCTGGTTGCCCAGCGCCGCCGACAAGGCCGGCGCCGGCTGCAACGGCGTACGCACCGCCAGGTCGTAGACCGGCGCCGCGAGAATCTTCTTCACGTAGTGCTCAAGCAGGTCCAGTTGCGTGTCGGGCTCGGCGGGATGGTTCATACGGCTCTCCTGGCTGTGTTGAAGGCCCCGGAGACAGAAAGAAAAAACCCGCCTCTAGGGCGGGTTGGGTGCAGTGTCAGGCCCGCCAATCAGGAATGGCGGTAATAATGCTTGGCTGGGAACGCAATGCGGAAAAAGTCATGGCCAGGAAATTAACCGGCGCGCTGCTGGCAAGTCAATGGCCAATTCTTTGAGACGACCGCAGCCTGCGCTACTCTCGCGGCTCGCTTCTCAGCCCTCATTCAACCACCAAGGAAGGAACCCATGAAGTCTGTCGGATTGCCGTTGATTGCCCTGATCGCCTTTGCCGGCTACACCTTCGCGGTGATGCTGCAGGCGGAACAATCGCTGATCGAGTTTGGCCTCGGCCTGATGTCCCGCCCCGACACCGCGCAGGTGGTGATCGACCTGTACCTGCTGGCGACCCTGGCCGGCATCTGGATGTACCGGGACGCCCGCTCCCGTGGCCAGTCCGCATTGTCGGTGCTGCCTTATCTGCTGCTGACGGCAGTGTTCGTCTCCATCGGTCCGCTGTTGTATCTGGTGGTTCGCGGCTTTCGTGAACGGAGAACCACCCGCCCTGCCCGCCAGCAGGCTTGAGCCCGATCGAGCGATTGTCGTTTGCCGACGAATATATGAAACGTATATGCTTCGTATATTTACCAGAGCAGAAACCTCGTGGGCATCGTCAAGATTTCAGATCAGCTGCATGAACAGATCCGCGTCGCCAGCGACGCCATGGATCGCTCCATCAACGCCCAGGCCGAGTTCTGGATCAAGATCGGCCTCTTGGCCGAGCTCAATCCGCACCTGGCCTACAACGACCTGATCAACAAGCTGCTGCTGAACAAGAGCGATCTGATCCGGGGGCGCAGCGAATGACCCAGGCCCTGATCAAGACCCCGCAACAACTGGCGCTGATGCGTGAGTCCGGGCGCCTGTTGGCGACGGTGTTCACCTTTCTCGACGATCTGGTCGCGCCCGGCCTTTCCACCATGGAGCTGGACACCGCGGTGGAGCGCTTCATTCGCCACGACCTGGGCGCCCGCCCGGCCAGCAAGGGCCAGTACGGCTACCCCTACTCGATCAACACCTCGATCAACGAGGTGGTGTGCCATGGCATGCCCCATGAAAAGGCCATTCTCAAGGACGGCGACATCATCAACATCGACATCACCCTGGAAAAGAACGGCTTTATCGCCGACGCCAGCAAGATGTACCTGGTCGGCAATGTCAGCCCCAAGGCCCAGCATCTGGTCAGCACCACCTTCGAGGCGATGTGGCAAGGCATCAAGGTGGTTCGCCCCGGCGCGCGCCTTGGCGATATCGGCCATGCCATCCAGAAACACGCGCAAACTCAGGGCTATAGCGTGGTGCGCGAGTATTGCGGCCACGGCATCGGCCGGCAGATGCACGAAGAGCCGCAGATCCTGCACTTCGGTCGCCCCGGCACCGGCCTGGAGCTGCGCGAAGGCATGGTGTTCACCATCGAGCCGATGATCAACCAGGGCAGCGCCCGGGTGCGCGGCCTGAAAGACGGCTGGACCGTGGTCACCCGCGACAACCGCCTGTCGGCGCAGTGGGAACACACGGTGGCGGTGACCCGCGACGGTTATGAAGTGCTGACCCTGCAACCGGCCTGAAGGCTCAGGCGCACTTGCCGCTGCCCCCGGCCAGGCGCCTGAGACCGAGCACCATCCCCCCTGCCGCCAGCAGCATCGCCACGAGGAACAGCGGGTAGGCAATCCACCAGGGGGTGCCGGCGGTCATCATGCTGAACTCGGACATGCCGCCGATGCTGGCGATCAGGTTCAGCGGCAGGAACACCACGTTGATCAAGGTCAGTTTGCGCAGCAGGCTGTTCATGTTGTTGTTCATCAGGTTGCCGCGCGCATCGATCAGCCCGGAAAACACCGTCGAATAGATCTCCGCCTGTTTGTAGCACTGGTTGTTCTCGATGATCAGGTCGTCGATCAGGCCGATGGCCTCGGCGCTGAAATGTTCCTTCTCGGCGTGGTTGCGCAGGCGGGTCAGCACCGCGCCGTTGCTGTGAATGGCGTTGATGTAATAGATCAGGCTTTCGCTGAGGTTGAACATCTGGATCAGGTGGCGGTTTTCCATCGAGTCGTTGAACTGCTGCTGCAACTCCCGGGCGACCATCTTGATCACCTTGAGGTGCCCCAGGTAGTGATGGATGTTGTTGGACAGCAGGTCCAGCAGCACATCCAGGGGGCTATTCAAGGCCTGGCGCGCGCCCAGGCCGCTGAGCTGGCTGTCGTCATGGGCGATCAGCAGCAGCCGTTGCGGGGAAAACAGCAGGCCGCAGGACGACACCTCGAACGACAGGCTGCCGCCGCCGGAATAGTTCTCCGGACGCTTCCAGATCAGGAACAGGTTGTCCGGGTGGAACTCGATGCGCGACACCTCGTCCGGGTCCAGGGCCGAGGCCAGAGCGTGTTCGTCGAGCTTGAAGCCGGTGTGCAGCAGGTCGCGTTCGGCGAGGTCGGGGTTGCTGAACAGCATCACCTCGGCGTCCAGGCGCTCCACCGCCAGCAGGCGGCCCTGGCTCAACTGATAGCTCTTGATCATCGGCCGTTCACCAGGCCTGTCCGCGGCGCTTGAGCTCCAGGCGGCGGACGAACTCCTCGAGCACCAGGGAATACAGATCGTCGCGCAGGTAGGCATCTTCGATGCCGGAGTCCAGGTTGGGGTTGTCGTTGACTTCGATCACCACCACCTTGTCGCCGGACTGTTTCAGGTCCACGCCGTACAGGCCGTCGCCAATCAGGTTGGCGGTCTTCACCGCCAGCTCCACCACCGCCCGCGGCGCCTCGTGGATCGCCAGGGTGCGGCATTCGCCGTTGATGTCCTGGCCCTTGGCCTTGTGGTTGTAGATCTGCCAATGGCCCTTGGACATGAAGTACTGGCAGGCGAAGATCGGCTTGCGGTTGAGCACGCCGATGCGCCAGTCGTACTCGGTGTAGAAAAACTCCTGGGCCAGCAGCAACACCGAATGCTCGAACAGCTCAGCGGTGGCCTCCAGCAGCGCCTGCTGGCTCTCGACCTTGATCACCCCGCGGGAGAAGCAACCGTCGGGAATCTTCAGCACCAGCGGGAAGCCCAGGCGTTCGCCGACCCGCTCGAAATCTTCCGGTCGCTCCTTGTAGAGAATCTCGGTGGCGGGCATGCCCAACTGGTGGCTTTTCAGCAGATCGGTCAGGTAGACCTTGTTGGTGCAGCGCAGGATCGAGGTCGGGTCGTCCATCACCACCAGGCCCTCGCTTTCGGCCTTCTTGGCGAAGCGGTAGGTGTGGTTGTCGACGCTGGTGGTCTCGCGGATCAGCAAGGCGTCGTATTCGGCGATCCGCGGGTAGTCCTTCTTCTCGATCAGCTCGACGTCGATGCCCAGGCCCTTGCCGACCCGGACAAAGTTCTCCAGCGCCCGGGCGTTGGAAGGCGGCAAGGCTTCCTGGGGGTCATGCAGGATGGCCAGGTCATACCGGGCCAATCTTTTCGAGCGCGGCACACGCCAGATCTTGCGGCTGAAACTGTCCAGGGAATGGGCGAATTGATCTTCCTGGTCTTCACGCAACTTATGTAAGGCCCCGGACTTCACGCCTTCGATATGCCAGCCGTTAGTTCGTTTGAAGTCCACCAGCAATATCGGACAGGGGAAAACTTCGAATAACTGGCGGGCCAACTCCTGTAACGGTTCGATATGGGTCTTGCCGAAGTAGAGGGTCAGGGTAAAACCTTCGGTATCGCTGTAAAGATGATTGCTCAGGGCCTTTTCCAGGGTTTTATCCAGGTCGTCCAGGGCCAGCCCGTAGAGCGACTTGCGGGTCAGTTCACTGATGGTGCGCACCGAGGGAATCACCTTGTGCCCCCGCGCCTCGGCCAGCAACGAACAGTAGTAACCGTGGCCCAGGTACTTGTAGCTGCGGCACAGGTTGATCACCTGGACCCGCTTGCCGGGCTGGGTTTCGCGGCTCTGTTCCAGGTACTCCTGGGCGCTGAGGATGTCTTCGCTGGGGAAGTAGGAAGCCCAATCTTCCTTACGCTCGACAATAATCACCAACTGACTGGAAGTTTCACTCACCGTTGAAAAATAATTAACCGGCGTTATTGTCGCCGGCAGACTTTGCTCGGATACTCCACGCCAATGACCTTGTACCGCTGACATAATGTTTGATCCGCTTAAGAACAAGACCTTTTCTATTAAGCACGAACTTTTCTGAAAGTCTCGTTTCGTTACGCAACTTTTACGGCGGTTATATGGATCTTGTCTTTCGCATTGCCACACCTGAGGATTTGCCCGCATTAGTGCAACTGGAACAGCAGTGTTTCACCACCGATCGCCTGACGGTGCGCAGCTTCCAGTGGATGATCAGCCGCGCCCATGCGCGCCTGATCGTCGCCGAGCAGGCGGACCAGCTGCTGGGGTACGCCCTGGTGCTGTTCCATCGCGGTACGTCCCTGGCCCGCCTGTACTCCATCGCCACCGCGGTCGAGGCCCGCGGGCTGGGCCTGGGCAAGCGCCTGCTGGAGCGGATCGAGGCCTGCGCGCGGGAGCATGACTGCGCCTACCTGCGGCTGGAGGTGCGTACCGACAACCCGACGGCCATCGCCCTCTACGAGCGCAGCGGCTACCGGCGCTTCGCCGTGCTGCACGACTACTACGAGGACCACACCGATGCCCTGCGCCTGGAAAAGCGCATCCTGCAGCATCGCGAGACCCGCAGTATCAGCGTGCCCTATTACCAGCAGACCACCGATTTCACCTGCGGCCCGGCCTGCCTGTTGATGGCCATGGGCGCGCTGCAACCCGGACGGGCCCTGGAGCGACGCGAAGAGCTGCAGCTGTGGCGCGAGGCTACCACCGTGTTCATGACTTCCGGCCACGGCGGTTGCAGCCCCCAGGGGCTGGCATTGGCCGCGTGGCGTCGGGGCTTCAGGGTCAGGCTGCAGGTCAATACCCGCGGGCCGCTGTTTCTCGGCGGGGTGCGCGACGAGCATAAAAAAGACGTCATGCGCCTGGTGCACGAGGAGTTCTGCACAGAGCTGGATAGCAGCGACGTCTTGCAGGTGCTGGGCGGCCCGCTGGACCTGCCGAGGCTGCTGGCCGACGGCGGCCAGCCCCTGGTGCTGATCAGCAGCTACCGCCTGACCCGCTCCAAGGCCCCGCATTGGGTGATGGTCACCGACTGCGACGAGGAGTTTGTCTACCTGCACGATCCCGATGTCGACCACAGCCAGCACCGTCAGCCGATGGATTGCCAGCACCTGCCGGTGAGCCACGGCGAGTTCGCCAAGATGTGCCGTTTCGGCAGCGGCAAGCTGCAGGCGGCGGTGATCCTCTACCCGACCGCAGTGCCTCTGTAGGAGCGAAGCTTGCTCGCGATAGCCGCGAAGCGGCGATTCATCCTGCCAACACGCGTTATCGTTGAAGATTTTTTCGCGAGCAAGCTTCGCTCCTACAGAAGAAGGGATTGGTTTATTCCAGGCCAACCTTGTACAGCGTGCCCTTGTCCTCGTCGGTCAGCACATACAGATAACCGTCCGGCCCCTGGCGCACGTCGCGGATGCGCTCCTTGAGTTCACCCAGCAGGCGCTCTTCGTGGCCCACCTTGTCGCCGTCGAATTGCAGGCGGATCAGTTCCTGGGAAGCCAGGGCGCCGATAAACAGGTTGTGTTGCCAGGCCTTGAAGCGGTCGCCATCGTAGAAGGCCATGCCGCTGATGCCGGGGGACTTCTCCCAGACATGCCGTGGCCCCACGGTGCCCGGGGCGGTCTTGCCCTCGGCTTCGGGAATCGGCGCACCGGAATAGTTGATGCCGTGGGTTGCCAGGGGCCAGCCGTAGTTCTTGCCACGCTCGATCAGGTTGATTTCGTCGCCGCCCTTGGGCCCATGCTCGTTATCCCACAAGGTGCCGCTCCAGGGGTTTAGCGCCGCGCCCTGGGGGTTGCGGTGGCCGTAGGACCAGATTTCCGGGCGCACGCCCGGCTGGCCGACGAAGGGGTTGTCCTCAGGGATCCGGCCATCCGGATACAGGCGCACGATCTTGCCTTGCAGCTTGTCCAGGTCCTGGGCAGTCGGGCGCTCGTTGTTTTCCCCCAGGGTGATGAACAGGTAGCCATCGCGGTCGAACACCAGGCGCGAACCGAAATGGTTGCCGGTGGAAAGCTTGGGCGCCTGGCGGAAAATCACCTGGAAATCCTTGAGTGTCTTCAGGTCCTCGGACAGCCGCCCGCGCCCCACCGCCGTCCCTGCCGTGCCACCCTCGCCGCCACCTTCGGCGTAGGACAGATAGACCAGGCGGTCCTGCTTGAAGTCCGGCGACAGCACCACATCCAGCAAGCCGCCCTGGCCCTTGGCCCAGACCTGCGGCACGCCGCCCAGGGGCGCCGAGAGCTTGCCGTCGGCGCCGACCAGCCGCAGGTTGCCCGGCCGCTCGGTCACCAGGATGCCCTGGCGGTCCGGCAGGAATGCCAGGGCCCAGGGGTGATCCAGGCCCTCGACCACCGGGGTCACGCTCAGCGGGCCCTGTTCGCTCTGCAATTGTTGGCGGGTGGCGGCCGCGGCCGGTAGCGCGCTACTCAGGACAAGGCTGGCGCAGACTGTCGCCAAGAGGGTTTTACGCAACATGCACGATTCCTTCTGTCGATAAAAAGGGGGCCGCCCGGAGCCGGCATCGGCCTCGGGCGGTCAGCGTTTATCGCTGCTGTTGGTTACGCGGTGGGGTCACGGGTGTCGGATCGATGATCCGCGGCTGGGTGATGGTGCGCGGGTAACCGTTGCCGATGCCGCCGTTCTCCAGGGTCGGAGGGCGTTGCACCGGTACCGGATTAACCCCGCGGACAGCCGGGGCACTGGGCTGGGTGCCCTGCATGCTGTTGGGGTTGGCCCGGCGTATCGGGCTGTTGTAGGGATTGTTGTTGCTGCTGCCGGGCAGGTTCTGCGCCAGCAGCATGGCGGTGCTGTCCGAGGACGCCTGGGGTGCGGCGAACGCCGCGATGCTGGCCCCGCTCATCAGGGCAAACACGGCAAGACCGCGAAGCAGGTTGTTCATGGCGACCCTCCTGGATGGCGACGAGTTATCGCATTCGAGTCCAGGCTACGTCGCAGGTTCGGCCTTGTTAATTAAATAATCCGCCAGACATGTAACACGAGTTATCGGCTCGCCCCTGCAAGCCGGCACCCCGGGGAAACTTTCGCGCCACGCCACGGGTCACCTGAAAACCAGTCGCTGCATAGCGATTCCACAGTCAATACGGGGACAGGCTCATGGCACGGGCAATCTGGAAAGGCGCGATCAGTTTCGGCCTGGTTCACATTCCGGTGGCGCTGGTCTCGGCGACCTCCTCCCAGGGCGTCGACTTCGATTGGCTGGACCAGCGCACCATGGACCCGGTGGGTTACAAGCGGATCAACAAAGTCACCGGCAAGGAAGTCAGCAAGGAACATATCGTCAAGGGCGTGGCGTACGAGAAAGGCCGCTATGTGCTGCTCAGCGAGGACGAGATCCGCTCGGCCCACCCGCTGTCGACCCAGACCATCGACATCTTCGCCTTCGTCGACAGTCAGCAGATCCCGCTGCAGAACATTGACACCCCTTACTTCCTGGCCCCGGACAAGCGCGGCGGCAAGGTCTATGCGCTGCTGCGCGAAACCCTGCGGAGCACCTCGAAAGTCGCCCTGGCCCTGGTGGTGCTGCACACCCGCCAGCATCTGGCGGCGCTGATGCCGCTGGAGTCGGCGCTGGTGCTGGTAATGCTGCGCTGGCCGGCCGAGGTGCGCAGCCTCGACGAACTGGCCCTGGGGCCGGAGGTGACTCACCCGGACCTGACCAAGGGCGAGCGGGACATGGCCAAGCGCCTGGTAGCGGACATGAGCACCGATTGGCAGCCGGAGGAATACCGCGACAGCTTCACCGACAAAATCATGGCCCTGGTGGAGAAAAAGGCCCAGGCTGGCAAGATCGAAGACGTGGAAAGCCGCACCGGCGAAGCGCAACGCAGGAGTGCCGATGTCATCGACCTCACCGAAATGCTCAAGCGCAGCCTGGGCGGCAAGTCCAGGAGCAAGCCGCCCGCCAGCCCGGACAAACCCGGCAAGGCCGCTGCGACCAAGAAAACCACGAAGCGATCCAGTGCCTGAACGGCGCGGCTCGCATGACAAGGCAGTGGGTCATGGCCAGATCCTTGACTGAATACCAGCGCAAGCGCAACTTCGCGATCACCTCGGAGCCGGCGACGGACAAGCCTTCCAGCAAATCCGCCTCGGCCCTGCGTTTCGTGATCCAGAAGCACGCTGCGCGCAACCTGCACTACGACTTTCGCCTGGAACTGGGCGGCAGCCTGAAAAGCTGGGCGGTGCCCAAGGGCCCGAGCCTGGACCCCAGGCAAAAACGCCTGGCGGTGCATGTCGAGGACCACCCGCTGAGCTATGGCAATTTCGAAGGCAGCATCCCCACCGGGCAATACGGCGCCGGCGACGTGATCGTCTGGGACCATGGCATCTGGCAACCCCATGACGACCCCGACGCCAGCTACCGGGCCGGCAAGCTCAAGTTCACCCTGATCGGCGAGAAGCTCGGCGGCGACTGGACCCTGGTGCGCACCCATATGCGCGGCAGCGGCGACAAGGAACAGTGGCTGCTGATCAAGGAGCAGGATGCCCAGGCACGACCGAGCGACGAGTACGACGTGGTCCAGGCCCTGCCCAGGAGCGTGCTCAGCGGTGCCACGGTGGGCGACAACAAGCGCGCCAAACCCCAGGCCGCGAAAAAAACCGCGAAGAAACCGCCAGGAAAAAAGGTCGTCGCCCTGCCGCAAAGCCTGGCGCCGCAGCTGGCAACCTTGGTGGACAAGGCGCCCAGCGGCGACTGGCGCTACGAGATCAAGTTCGACGGCTACCGGATCCTCGCGCGGATCCAGGACGACGAAGTGCGCCTGCTGACCCGCAACGGTCACGACTGGACCAGCCGCCTGCCCCAGCAAGCCAAGGCCCTGGCCGCCCTGAAGCTCAAGGACAGCTGGCTGGACGGCGAAATGGTGGTGCTCAATGACCAAGGCCTGCCGGACTTCCAGGCATTGCAGAACGCCTTCGATATCGGCCGCAGCGTGGACATCATCTATTACCTGTTCGACGCGCCCTTTCTGCAGGGCGAGGACCTGCGCGAAACGCCGGTGGAACAACGCCGTCAGGCACTCAAGCAGGCGCTCGGGCGCAAGTCGAGCAAGGTCCTGCGCTTTTCCGAAGCCTTTGCCGCCCATCACCAGGACATCCTCGAAAGCGCCTGCGCCCTGTCCCTCGAGGGGGTGATCGGCAAGCGGGCCGGCAGCCCCTATGTGTCGCGCCGCAGCGCCGACTGGATCAAGCTCAAATGCCGGCTGCGCCAGGAGTTCGTGGTGGTCGGCTATACCCGCCCGCAAGGTTCGCGCAGCGGCTTTGGCGCCCTGCTGCTGGGGGTCAACGACGCAAGCGGGCTGGTGTACGCCGGCCGGGTCGGAACCGGTTTCGACCAGAAGACCTTGAAGCAACTGCATGAGCGGATGCAGGAACTTGAACGGGATTCATCGCCACTGGCCAAGCCCCTGACCGCGGCCCAGGCCCGCGGCGTGCACTGGATCGAACCGCAACTGGTGGCCGAAGCCGAGTTCGCCGAGTGGACCCGCGAACAGGTGGTGCGCCAGGCAGCCTTCATCGCCCTGCGCAGCGATAAGCCGGCCAGCGAAATCGTCCGTGAGCGGCCACAGACCTTCAAGGCCGTCGAGACCCGCAGTCGGCATACGGCCTCCCATTCGGATAAATCGGCCGCCCACAGCGTCGCCGGGGTCAGAATCACCCACCCGGAACGGGTCATCGACCAGCAGTCCGGCACCACCAAGCTGCAACTGGCGCAGTTCTACGCCAGCATCGACCAGCAGATCCTGCCGCACCTGCGCGACCGGCCGGTGTCGCTGCTGCGGGCGCCTGAAGGAGTGGAAGGCGAGCAGTTTTTCCAGAAACATGCCGAGCACCTGGCCATCCCCAATATCCGTCACCTCGACCCGGCGCTGGACCCCGGCCACGCGCGACTGATGGAAATCGACAGTACGTCGGCGCTGATCGGCGCGGTGCAGATGGGCACCATCGAGCTGCACACCTGGGGCGCGACTCACGATCAGATCGAAACCCCGGACCTGTTCGTGCTCGACCTCGACCCGGACCCGGCCCTGCCCTGGAAAAGCATGCTGGAAGCCACCCAACTGACCCTGTCGGTGCTCGATGAGCTGGGCTTGCAGGCCTTCCTGAAAACCAGCGGCGGCAAAGGCATGCACCTGATCGTGCCGCTGGCGCGCAAGGCCGACTGGGAAACGGTCAAGGGCTTCGCCAAGGCCGTCGCGCAGTTCATGGCGCAGCAGTTGCCGGAACGCATCACCGCGACCATGGGCCCGAAAAACCGGGTCGGCAGGATCTTCGTCGATTACCTGCGCAACACCCGCGGCGCCAGCACCGTGGCCGCCTATTCGGTACGGGCGCGCCCGGGACTGCCGGTCTCGGTGCCTATCGCCCGGGATGAGCTGGGCGATGTCCGGCATGCCCAGCAGTGGAATGTGGCGAACCTGAGTCAGCGCCTGGAGGCCTTGACCGAGGATCCGTGGCACGGCTACGCCCATCGGCAGCGGATCACCGCGAAGATGTGGCAGCAATTGGGGGCGGACAAGCCTTGAGGAAGTGATGGCGGACAAACCTCGTTCCTGCAGAACCCATGCAGGAGCGAGGCTTGCCCGCGATCAGCGATTCGCCGGGCGGCGAATCAGATGAAGATGAACAGCAGCAACAGCGCAGCGAAGATCGCCCACTTTTCCAGGTAATAAAGCTTGCGGTTGCGCTTTTTCAGCTCTTTACCGCGCAGGCGGATCTTGTACAGCTTGGTGAAGGCGCGGTTCAGGCCCCCGGTGCGGTCGCCGGCATCGTTGGGCGCACCGGCGGCGGCCATCACGGTGCGGCTGAACCAGCGGTTGAAAGCGGCGGCCCAACGGTACTTCATCGGCCGCTCGACATCACAGAACAGGATGATGCGGTTCTGCTCGGTGGTGTTTTCCGCGTAGTGGATGTAGGTCTCGTCGAACATCACCGCTTCGCCATCGCGCCAGTGATACTTCTCACCGTCGACATTGATGTAGCAACCGGCGCTGTTGGGCGTTTCCAGGCCCAGGTGGTAACGGTAGGAACCGGCATAAGGGTCGCGGTGGCGCACCAGCTTCGAGCCCGGCGGCAGTTCGGCGAACATCGCCGCCTTGATCGAACCGATGCTCTGCACCAGTTCGGTGGTCCGCGGGCACAGCTTCATCGCCGAAGGATGGCTGTCGCCGTACCACTTGAGGTAGAAGCGCTTCCAGCCGGTCTTGAAGAACGAGTTGAAGCCGACGTCGTCGTACTGCTCCGAACGCTTGATCTCCCCGGCCCTGAGCAGGCTCTGGCCCTCGGCGCGGATTTCTTCCCAGTGGGCCTGCAACGGGCTCAGGTCGGGAAAGTCGGCCGGATCGAGGTACGGGCGGTTGGGGATCTTCGAGAACAGATAAAGGAAGCAGTTGATGGGAGCCAGGAAGCTCGAGTGATCACTCAGCTGGCGGCCCAGTTTATGGCGCACGCGACCACGCAGGTGCACATACGCGATGGATAGAACGTAAACAGCGGCAATGATGAGTTTCACGGAAATCGTCACATGTCAGAAGAGAACATACTGCGCCCCCCACTCGGGCCACCTGGGCCGGGGGTCATATGCAGCGTCCGAAAGCGATAAGAGGTCCTGATGGCGCGTCCCTGAGCCCATGCCAATGATGGCATGTGGCAACTGGTCCGCATTTTAGCCACAGTTTGTAACCAAAGGTTAACTCCGATTTGTGAAAATGTGTCCGCCCGCGGTGCCACGACCTAAGTCGCATTGCCCGGGACAAATCCGCAGCGGCGACTTTTACAACGGCTGGCGCTGAGCCGCCTGGATGAAAAATCCGTGGCTCGCCGTCATACAACTGCCGGCGCACATATGCGACAATGCGCGCCAAATTCCAACATGACCTCCCACCTTTATTGCCCAGCAACTTGGCCATAGCGTCCAGATGTTGCTGTCTACTTATGCTCGCTGGCTCGACTCTGGCGATGACCGGGGCGAAATGGAAACGCTCCAACATGCCCCGGGAATGACCCAAGAGCCAACACGATGCTCGCAACCCCTTGATAGGTAAAGTAATTGATCTCCACAGCTAACATCACGATGCAGTTCGGCGCCAAGCCGCTATTCGAGAACGTTTCGGTCAAGTTCAACGGCGGCAACCGCTATGGCCTGATCGGCGCCAACGGTTGCGGCAAATCGACTTTCATGAAAATCCTCGGCGGCGACCTCGAGCCGTCCGGCGGCCAGGTCATGCTGGAGCCGAACGTTCGCCTGGGTAAACTGCGCCAGGACCAGTTCGCCTACGAAGAGTTCACCGTGATCGACACCGTGATCATGGGTCACGAAGAGCTGTGGAAGGTCAAGGCCGAGCGCGACCGCATCTACTCGCTACCGGAAATGAGCGAAGAAGACGGCATGGCCGTGGCCGAGCTGGAAACCGACTTCGCTGAGATGGACGGCTACACCGCCGAATCCCGCGCCGGTGAACTGCTGCTGGGCCTGGGCATTCCCCTGGAACAGCATTTCGGCCCGATGACCGAAGTCGCTCCGGGCTGGAAACTGCGGGTCCTGCTGGCCCAGGCGCTGTTCTCCGATCCGGAAGTGCTGCTGCTCGACGAACCGACCAACCACCTGGACATCAACACCATCCGCTGGCTGGAAACGATTCTGACGGCGCGTAACAGCACCATGATCATCATTTCCCACGACCGTCACTTCCTCAACAGCGTCTGCACCCACATGGCCGACCTGGACTACGGCGAGCTGCGCCTGTTCCCGGGCAACTACGACGAGTACATGACCGCGGCGACCCAGTCCCGCGAGCAACTGCTGTCGGACAACGCCAAGAAGAAAGCCCAGATCGCCGAGCTACAGACCTTCGTCAGCCGCTTCTCGGCCAACGCCTCGAAAGCCAAGCAGGCCACCTCCCGCGCCAAGCAGATCGACAAGATCCAGCTGGCCGAGGTCAAGCCATCGAGCCGCGTCAGCCCGTTCATCCGCTTCGAACAGACCAAGAAGCTGCACCGCCAGGCCGTGACCATCGAGCAGATGTCCAAGGGCTTCGACGGCAAGACCCTGTTCAAGAACTTCAGCTTCACCGTCGAAGCCGGCGAGCGCGTGGCGATCATCGGCCCGAACGGCATCGGCAAGACCACCCTGCTGCGCACCCTGATGGGCGAGCTGACCCCGGACGCCGGTTCGGTGAAATGGACCGAAAGCGCCGAGCTGGGCTACTACGCCCAGGACCACGCCCATGACTTCGAAGACGACGTCAGCCTGTTCGACTGGATGGGCCAATGGACTCAAGGCGAGCAGATCATCCGTGGCACCCTGGGCCGCATGCTGTTCTCCAACGACGAGATCCTCAAGTCGGTGAAGGTCATCTCCGGTGGTGAGCAGGGCCGCATGCTGTTCGGCAAGCTGATCCTGCAAAAGCCCAACGTCCTGGTGATGGACGAACCGACCAACCACCTGGACATGGAATCCATCGAGGCGCTGAACCTGGCGCTGGAAAACTACCCGGGCACGCTGATCTTCGTCAGCCACGACCGTGAGTTCGTATCGTCCCTGGCCACTCGCATCATCGAGCTGAGCCCGAACGGCGTGACCGACTTCAGCGGCACCTACGACGACTACCTGCGCAGCCAGGGCGTGGTGTTCTAAGGAACGCCCGTTGCTTGCCAGTCTGAAAGCCCCGTCCTGGTGACGGGGCTTTTTTTGTCCGGCTATAAAAACATCGCGGGCAAGCGTGCGCACACGTTTCTGTAGGAGCGAGGCTTGCCCGCGATGACGTCCTCCCTGCCCCCACAAATAGCCGGCCATAAAGAAATCGTTAGCCTGCTTCCTTTTATTTCCAGCCCGCGCCATGATGCAGTTCTCCAACCGCCCGCCCGCGAACGAGCCCTCATGTCTGCGCAACAAAAGCCCGTGCCCAGCTCCATGGCGATCACCCTGCAGATCGTCTCCATCGTCTTCTATACCTTTATCGCGTTTCTCTGCATCGGCCTGCCAATCGCGGTATTACCCGGTTACGTCCACGGCGAGCTGGGCTTCAGTGCGGTGGTGGCCGGGCTGACCATCGGCGCGCAGTACCTGGCCACCCTCCTCAGCCGGCCCATGGCCGGGCGCCTGTCGGACAACCTCGGCACCAAACGTGCGATCGTCTACGGCCTGGCGGGGATTTTCCTCAGCGGGCTGCTGACCCTGGCGTCCACCCTGCTGCTGGCAATGCCGCTGCTCAGCCTGGGCATCCTGCTGCTCGGACGTTTGCTGTTGGGGGTGGCCCAGGGCCTGATCGGCGTGGGCACCATCAGCTGGTGCATGGGCCAGGTCGGCGCCGAACACACCGCGCGCTCGATTTCCTGGAACGGCATCGCCTCCTATGGCGCGATTGCCATCGGCGCGCCGCTGGGGGTGGTGATGGTCGCCGACTACGGTTTCGAAAGCCTGGGGCTGGCCTTGTCGCTGCTGGCGGCCCTGGCCCTGCTGCTGATCCGCAACAAGCCGTCGGTGCCGGTGATCCGTGGCGAGCGCCTGTCATTTCGCGCGGTGTTCGGCCGTATCGCGCCGTACGGCGCCGGCCTGAGCCTGGCGTCCATCGGCTACGGCACGTTGACCACCTTTATTACCCTGTTCTACCTCAGCCGTGGCTGGACCGGCGCGGCCTATTGCCTGACGGTATTCGGCGTCTGCTTTATCCTCTCGCGCCTGCTGTTCATCTCCAGCATCAGCCGTTTTGGTGGCTATCGCGCGGCCATCGCCTGCATGAGCATCGAGACCCTGGGCCTGATCCTGCTGTGGCTGGCGCCCTCGACGGCGTTCGCCATGATCGGCGCCGGGCTCGCCGGCTTCGGCCTGTCGCTGGTGTACCCGGCGCTGGGGGTGGAAGCGATCAAGCAGGTGCCCAGCACCAGCCGTGGCGCCGGCCTGAGCGCCTACGCGGTGTTTTTCGACCTGGCGCTGGCGATTGCCGGCCCTCTGATGGGCGCGGTGGCGTTGAACCTGGGTTATTCGTGGATTTTCTTCTGCGCGGCGCTGCTGTCGCTCAGCGCCCTGGGCCTGACCCTGCTGCTCATGCGCCGGGCCGACGCCTGACTCACTGATCCGCGGTCTGCATCCCGGCCCGGCTCGGCTTGCCCAGGGCCTGGGCAAAGAAGCGGCCGGCCTCGGCAATCAGACTACGGTGGATGTCCGCGCGGTCGACGCCATCGGCGTCGGTGCACAAGGCCGGCATGCTCAGTAACTGCTCCTCGGTGCACGGCGCCATGAACACGAAGTGCCCGGCCCCGGCCAACAGCCTGAAGTCCGGCGCCACCGGCAGCTTGCGGGCCAGGGCCGCGGCGTTCTTGTCCAGGGCCACCAGCTTGTCGACGTCGCCGCTGTACAGCAGCACCGGCACATGCACGCCAGACAGGGTCTGCCGCCCGAACTTGAGGCTCAACGGCGCCATCAGCAGCAAGGCCTGGACCCGCGGGTCGGCAACCGGTTGCAAGTCGTCGCGATCGACGATCAGCTCGCCCTGGGTATTGCAGGCATCGTGATCGTCGGGGCGCTCCTGGCAATAGCGGCGCAAACGGTCCAGGTCGGGAGTCGCCCCGGACAGGATCAGCGCGGTTTCACCGCCGGCCGAGTAACCGATGACCCCGACCTGCCCGGCATTGACGAAAGGCGACAGCATCGGGTCGGCCAGGGTCGCGGTGATGGCTTCGGAAATCTGGATCGGCCGGCCATAGAGATTGCTCAGGGTGCCCAGCCGGCTGTGATCCTTGTAGTTGTCACCCGGATGAATCACCGCCACCACCACGAAGCCCTTGCGCGCCAGCGAGGTGGCCAGGTCGTGCAGGGCCAGCGGCGTGCCGGTATTGCCGTGGGACAGCATCAACAGCGGAAAGCGGCCGATGGCGATCTTCGAATCCCGGGAGGCGGCAATCTGGTAACCCTCGACCTTGCTGTGGTGCTCAATGCCGGTGGAGGGATAGAAGGCAATGGCGCGCATCGGCTGCTGGTCCAGCGGGTCGAGAAAGCTCATCTCATGGAAACCCACGCTCCAATGTGGATGGGGCGCGGGCGCGGCGTGCACGATAATCGGGCCGCCAAGCAGGCAGATCAGTGACATTGCCCAAAGACGCATCATGGATGCACCACCTTCCCTACCTGATGAAAACGCCGGTTCATTGCTTCACTGGCCAGGGTTTCGCTGGCCTGATGCCTGGGTTGTCGGCCGGATCACGCCGCTGTATGCGCTGCAATCTGCATAACCCGGGCCAGAACGAAAAAAGCACGAACACGAAAAACTCCGTATCCCGCTGCCTGGAGGGCATCAGAATACAGAGTTTAAAGGGCCTTGCCTGGGGCGTAAGCGACTTTTACACAAGCCTTACGCGGCAGCGAAAAGTTGCTCGCTGATTTGCGCCTGGGCGTCGTTCAAGGCCTTGGTGCGGACTTCGTCGCCATAAGCCAGGCCGTGGGCGCGGACGAATTCGATGTCGGTGATGCCGAGGAAACCGAACAGCACTTTCAGGTAGTCCTCGTGAGCCACGCCAGTGGCCTGGCCGGCGTGCAGACCGCCGGAGGTGGAGACCACCACGACTTTCTTGCCACCGCACAGGCCTTCAGGGCCGGCTTCGGTGTAGCGGAAGGTCTGGCCGGCCACGGCGATGCGGTCGATCCAGGACTTGAGTTGGGTCGGAATGGTGAAGTTGTACATAGGCGCGGCGATCACCACGGCGTCGGCGGCCTGGAATTCGGCGAGGGTCGAAGCGCTCAGCTCGGCTTCGTGCTGCTGGGCGGCGTTACGCACTTCGGCCGGGGTACCGGCGGCCACCAGGGTGGCAGAGCTGAAATGGCTGATGGCGTCGGCGGCCAGGTCGCGGTAGGTCACCTCAACGCTGGCGTCGGCGTTTTTCCAGGCCTTGACCACGCTTTCGCTCAACTGACGGGAAGCCGAGTTGTCACCAAGGATGCTCGAATCGATATGCAGCAGTTTCATCTGGGATTCTCCAAGTGAGGATCGCCACCGGGCGATCAATTGAGGACAATCCTACAGATGAAACCAATAGCTGATTAGTCGGCACAAATGCGATAGTTTGTCCCATCAGCAGGACAGTCGAGTCATTCTATGCAAGACCTCAACGATCTTTATTACTTCGCCAAGGTGGTGGAAGCCGGTGGTTTCGCCGCCGCCGGGCGTTTACTCGGGGTGCCCAAATCCCGTTTGTCGCGGCGTATCGCCGAGCTGGAAGAGCGGCTGCACACCCGCTTGCTGCAACGCACCACCCGCCAACTGAAGCTGACCGCGGTCGGCGAGCGTTACCTGCGCCACTGCCAGGCCATGCTGCTGGAAGCGGAAATGGCCGACGAGGCCGTGGCCAGCATGTCCAGTGAACCTCGCGGGCGCCTGCGGGTGTCCTGTCCGGTCGGCCTGGCCCATCATATGTTGCCGACTGTCATCAGTTCCTTCCTCGAGCAATACCCCCAGGTCCAGCTCGACATGCAGTTGCTCAACCGCCGGGTCGACGTGGTCGCCGAAGGCATCGACGTGGCGCTGCGGGTTCGCGAGCATGGCGACGAAGATCCGTTGCTGGTGACCCGGCGCCTGCGCCAGGCGCAGACTGTGATGGTCGCCAGCCCGGCGTTCGCCCGCGAATGGCCGATCCACAGTCCCGAAGACCTGCACAAGGTGCCGGTGCTGGGTGCCCTGGAGGCCGACCGCATGGTGCATCTGCGCATGCTCGACGCCCAGGGCGAGAAATGCGACCTGGTCCTGGAAGCACGCCTGGGCATCGACGATTTTCTGGTGCGCCGCTCCTGCGCCCTCGCCGGCCTTGGCTGTACCATCCTGCCGATGATGTATTGCGAGGAAGAACTGCAGACCGGGCAGCTGGTGCAACTGCTGCCGCAATGGTCATTGCCTGGCGGTTGGCTGCAGGCGGTCTACCCTCACCGGCGCGGGGTATTGCCAGCGGTAAGGGCCTGGATCGAGCATGTCAGCGAAGCGTTCAAAGGCTGCGGAGACCGAACGTTATGACGGCCGCGATAAAAGGAAAAACCATGACTGAAGCGGATGTGGCGCAATTCTGCCTGGACTTGCCGGGTGCGCGCGAAGACTACAAATGGGGCGGCGTGCGGGTGTTTTCCGTGGCCGGCAACAAGATGTTCGCCCTGCAGAACCTGCGGGGCGAGTCACTGGCGTTCAAGGTGGACAAGGAGCTGTTCCTCGGCCA
The DNA here is from genome assembly GCF_028640875.1 of Pseudomonas sp. SBT1-2. NCBI lineage: Bacteria > Pseudomonadati > Pseudomonadota > Gammaproteobacteria > Pseudomonadales > Pseudomonadaceae > Pseudomonas > Pseudomonas sp. SBT1-2. The sequence continues at coordinate 30,257 of NZ_JAQZAA010000106.1, forward strand.
TGTCGACCGTCCCGGCATTGCGCCGGCGCCGTACCTGGCCCGGGCGCACTGGATCATCATGCAGACGCCCTACCCGCTGGGCGCCGGCGAGCTGCAGGACTTGCTGCAGCGTTCGCACCAGTTGGTGGTGAGCAAGCTGCCCAAGCGGGTACAGGTCGGGTTGTTACTCTAGAACAGCGAGAACAGGCTGCCTTCGAGAAACAGCCGGTCGATCCAGAACACCTGGTGCAGCAGCACGATCAGCCAGAACACCAGTTGATAGGACAGCTTGCGGGTCTTGTGGCGAAAGGCCTGTTGCGCCAGCAAGGCGCCTGGCCAGCCACCGGCCAGTTCCACGGCATGCAGGACGTTTTCCGGGGTCCGCCAGCTGTCGCTGCGGGCCTTGCGCTTGTCGCTCCAGTAGAGGAAGAACGTCAGCACGCTGACCGCGCCGTAGGCCGCCAGCGGCACCCAGGAAATCCCCTTCACACCCAATAGCAGCGAGCCGCACAGGGGCAAGGCGCAGAGCAGCAGGAAAACCACCGCCTTGAGCCGTGGCTGCTGGATCCGTGCCCCGGCGGCTTCGCCGGGGCGGTTCTGGTTGCGTGCGTTCATCAGGAATGGACCGCGGTCCAGTCGACCCAGCCGAACTGCCAGGTGGCGAGGATCACCAGGCCGAAGGCAATGCGATACCAGGCAAAGGCCGCGTAGCTGTGGTTGGCGATGAACTTGAGCAGGCCCCTGACCGCGATCATCGCGAAGATGAACGAGGTGATGAAACCAACGGCGAACACCGGCAGGTCGTCCGGCTGGAACAGGTTGCGGTATTTGTAGCCCGAGTAGACCGCGGCACCGACCATGGTCGGCATGGCCAGGAAGAACGAGAACTCGGTGGCGGTCTTGCGCGACAGGCCGAACAGCAGGCCGCCGATAATCGTGGAGCCCGAGCGCGAGGTGCCTGGAATCATCGCCAGGCACTGGGCGAAACCAACCTTCAAGGCATCTTTCCAGCTGATCTCATCCACGCTGTTGGCATGTATTTCATGCTGCCGGCGTTCGGCCCAGAGCATGACCAGGCCACCCACCACCAGCGCCGTGGCGACGGTGATCGGGTTGAACAGGTATTCATGGATCAGGTCGGCGAAGATCACCCCCAGGACCACGGCGGGCATGAAGGCGATCAGCAGGTTGATGGTGAAACGCTGGGCGTTGCGCTGGGTCGGCAGGCCGGTGACCACGTCAAGGATCTTGCGGCGAAACTCCCAGACCACCGCGAGAATGGCCCCCAGCTGAATGATGATGTTGAACGCCATGGCGCGCTCGCCACCGAAGTTGAGCAAGTCCGCAACGATAATCTGGTGGCCGGTACTGCTGATGGGCAGAAACTCTGTCAGCCCTTCCACAATCCCTAAAATCAATGCCTGTACGGCGGTCCAAAGCTCCATCAATCCCCCGAAGGTCATGCCGTGGCATGCCTTTTTAGTTTTTCTTCAATGTTCACTGACACGTGCGTCGCGACTTCACAGCCGCAATAGGATCATCAGCACCCCTGAAAATTCCGTGAAAAATCAGCCGGATTCAGGTTTTTCGCGATGAGGCCGAAATCCTAGCAGACAGACGCGAGAAACGCTGTCGCGTTGCGAGAATCCGATGGACCTGACTGCAAGGAGCGCATGACGGATGTACAGGGTGTTTCCATTACAAGAACAACAATCGGGAGTGACAGATTCATGAACAGCTTACGCAGAATGTCGATCAGCCGCCGGCTGTGGCTGATCCTGATTGTGGCGGTACTGATGCTGATGACCCTGGGCATGCTGATGCTCAAGCAGATCAATGAGGACCTGTACCAGGCCAAGGTCCAGAAGACCCAGCATGTGGTGCAGACCGCCAACGGCGTGCTGGCTTATTTCCAGGGCCTGGAAAGCGCCGGCAGCCTCGATCGCGCGACGGCGCAGAAGCAGGCACTGAGCGCCATACGCGGCCTGCGCTACGACCAGAGCGACTACTTCTGGATCAACGACCTGACCCCGGTCATGGTCATGCACCCGACCAACCCCAAGCTCGACGGCCAGAACCTCTCGGCCATTCGCGACCCGGACGGTCTTGCCCTGTTCAACGAAATGGTGGCCATCGCCAAGGCCAAGGGCGCCGGCATGATCAACTATCGCTGGCCGAAACCGGGCGCCAGCGAGCCAGTGCAGAAGACCTCCTATGTCCAGCTGTTCCAGCCCTGGGGCTGGATCATCGGTTCGGGGGTGTACATCGATGACGTGCAGGCCGAGTTCCGCAGCCAGGTGGTGAAAGCCTCGGTCGTCGGTATCGCCATTGCCCTGCTCATGGCCCTGCTGGTGCTACTGATCGCTCGCAGCATCGTCCGCCCGTTGCAGGAAACCGTGCACGCCATGGCCAACATCGCCAGCGGCGAAAGCGACCTGACCCGCACCCTCGACACCCACGGCCAGGACGAAGTCACCGAACTGGCCCGGCACTTCAACGGCTTCACCGCCAAGCTGCGTCTTGTCGTCAGCCAGTTGCAGGTGTCGGCCAGCGCCCTGGCGCAATCCTCCGCCGACCTGGGCAGCAACGCCAGCCAGGCCCAGGAGCGCAGCCAGCAGCAGTCGCAGCAGATGGAGCTGGTGGCCACCGCCATCAACGAAGTGACCTACGGCGTACAGGACGTGGCGAAGAATGCCGAGCACGCCGCCAGCGAGATGCGCGACGCCGAGGCCCAGGCCCAGCAGGGCCAGGTGAATATCGACGGCAGCCTGCAACAGATCGACCGGCTCTCGGCCACCATCGACCAGGCCGTGGAAGTGATTCGCACCCTGGCCCAGGAAAGCACCCAGATCGGCAGCGTGCTGGAGGTGATCCACTCGATCGCCGAACAGACCAACCTGCTGGCGCTCAACGCGGCGATCGAAGCCGCGCGGGCCGGCGAACAGGGTCGTGGCTTTGCCGTGGTGGCCGATGAAGTGCGCCTGCTGGCCCAGCGGACGCAGAAGTCCACCGCCGAGATCCAGTCGATGATCGAGCGCCTGCAAGGGCACTCGGAAGCCGCGGTGAAAGTCATCGGCGACAGCAGCCGGGCTTCGCAACAAACCATCGAGCAGGCCGGGCTGGCCGGGGAAAGCCTGAATGCCATCGGCCAGGCCCTGCGCAACCTCAATGGGCTGAACGCCTCCATCGCCAGCGCCACCCTGCAACAGGCCCATGTGGTCGAAGACATCAACCAGAACGTGACCCAGGCCGCCGGCCTGTCCCACAGCACGGCCCTGGCGGCCGAGCAGTCCAGTGCCGCCAGCCTGCACCTGAAAGAGCTGAGCGAGCAGCTCAACGGCCTGTTGCGCCAGTTCCGGGTCTGAGACGTTCCGTTGGCGGGGTTCGCCCCGCCACGGTTGCCGGCCTTCACTAACATGCAAGGCCGCTTCTGGTTACAATCCGCACCCTCCTCCGCTTCCAGGTAGTTTTCATGTCCGGGCTTGAACTGTTCGCCGCTGCACTCGGCGTGATCGCCGTCTGGCTGACAGTCAGACAGAACCCCTGGTGCTGGCCGATCGGCCTGGTCATGGTGCTGCTGTACAGCTGGATCTTCTTCGAAGTGAAGCTGTATTCGGACATGCTGCTGCAAGTGGTCTACGCCGCCCTGCAACTCTATGGCTGGTGGCAATGGACCCGTGGCGGCGCCAGCCATCAGGGGCGTCCGGTCAGCCTGCTAGGGCCCCGCTCGATGCTGTTCGGCCTGAGCCTCGGAGCCGTCGGCAGCCTGCTGCTGGGAGCGGCCATGGCCCATTGGACCGATGCCGCGCAACCCTGGCTGGACGCCGCGCTGACCGGCTTCAGCCTGGTGGCGCAATGGTGGATGGCGCAGAAGCGCGTGCAATGCTGGCCGCTGTGGATTGCCGTCGACGTGATTTTTGTCGGCCTGTTCATCTACAAGGACCTGTACCTGACAGCGGCACTGTACGGGCTGTTCACCCTGCTGGCCGTGCAGGGCTGGCGTGCCTGGCGGGCCGACCCGGCGCTGCGCCCGGCATGAAGGTCCTGGTGCTGACCGGCCCCGAGTCCAGTGGCAAAAGCTGGCTCAGCGGCCACTTGCAGGCGCGCTTCGGTGGCATCCAGGTGGGCGAGTACGTCCGCCATTTCATCGAACAGCATCGGCGCGACACCTGCCTGGCGGATATCCCGGAGATTGCCCGCGGCCAGTTGGCCTGGGAAGACCAGGCCCGGGCGCAACACCCGCCGCTGCTGATTCTCGACACGCACCTGCTGAGCAATATGCTCTGGAGCCAGGCCCTGTTCGGCGCCTGCCCGGACTGGCTGGAACCCGAGCTGCTGGCTCGCTGCTATGACCTGCACCTGCTACTCTCCCCGGAAGATGTCGGCTGGAGCAACGACGGCCAGCGCTGCCAACCCGAACTGAGCGAGCGCCTGGCCTTCTTCAAGGCCACCGGTGATTGGCTGGTGCAACACCAGCAGCCCTTCGAAGTGATTCGCGGCGATTGGGAAGCCCGTCGGCAACGGGCATTCGAGCTGGTCGAGCGCCTGCTTCAGGGTTGACCGAATACCTTTCGTGTCCGCGTTTTTTTCTCCTGCACAAGCAGGACAAATGTCCACTCCTGAAACACCCGCCGCTGCGCAAAGCGGCCAATTCAAAGGGCTTCTCATTGCCCTTCAGCCATCTGTTAAAACGCTGATACAACCCGACGCGAGCCTCCCGATCCAGAGCGTCGCCACGGTACTGCCGGGCTACCGGAGGCGGCACCGGTCTCATCGTTGAAACACTCCTGTCCCTGTAACGCCCTTGGTTATTCGTAACCTGTTGAATTTTTGAAACAATCAAAAAAGCGGCACGGCTTCTGCTCTCTACCCTCGCAACGCCGGCTAGGGCCAGCGACAGAAGAAGGGAATGCTGCCGTGGAGAATCGCAATTCAGCTCTGACCCACCTCCTGCTGATCGGCTGCGCCATTAGCTCGCTGCTCAGCCTCCCGGTCCAGGCTGCCGACGACATCAGGGACGGCAGGATCGTTCTCGACCGCGACGTTCAACCTCGTAGCGTCGGCCGCCCTCCGCTGCATCCAGATCCCTACCCGACCACCGTCAATGCCAACCCTTCGGCCCGGGTCAAACAGATGACCAGCAACACCGAATTGAGCGACGGCGATTTTGCCGGGGTCAGCAGCGGTTCCACGATCAGCAGCAGCGTCATGCCCAACGGCGTCAACCTGCAGGGGCTGAACAGCGTCGCCAACCCCAACGGCATGGCCGGCATGAGCGCCGGCCACGGCGGCGGCAGCGGTGGCGCCATCTCCGGCACCATCAACCGCTCGCTGAATTCTGGCCTGGCTCCTTTGGGCAGACTGGCCGGAGGCCAATGAGATGATTCGCACCCTCGTATTGCTTGCCCTGTTCGGCTGCCCTTCGGCAATGGCCGACCCAGGCATCCAGGCGGTGGACACCGCCACCCTTCACAACTCCGGCGCCCGCTACAACGGCAACTTCAACGTCAACCAGGCCGCCGGCGACCAGCAGCAACAGACCAACACGCGCGCCATCGCCATCGGCACCGACGCCCAGGCCACCACCGTGGTCCGGCAGAAGCTCGGCACGCCGGCCAGCAGCGCGATCGACGCCACCAGCAGCATCGGCGGCAACGCTTTCAGCAACGGCAACGGGGTCCTGGGCGTGAACCAGGGAGCCGGGGCCAACAACCAGATGGTCAACGCAATGCGGGTGAGCATCAGTGCCCAGCCGCAAAGCATCGACGACAGCGTCCTGTCCCAACAGAACGTGACGCTGTTACCAGGCTCGGGAGCAACTGACGCTTCCAAAGGCAGCCGCCAGGTCGTTACCAGCGACCAGGCCTTCACCGGCAGCCGGGGAGTGATTCAGGTGAACCAGAGTGCCGGGGTGGGGAACCGAATGGCTAACACCCTGAGCATACGGGTCGCTGACTGACCCGCAGCAGTGCGATTGGAAGGTACCAACACTTAACCAACTAAATAAGCACGGAGAAACACCATGAAACCTACAATGGCTCTCAAGCCACTGGTTTTTGCCCTCGCCGCAGTCATGGCGATCGCCGCACATGCGGGCAACGACGACAATCACGGAGGTCACGGCGGTCATGGCGGCCACGGTGGCCATGGCGGTCACAATGGTCACCACGGTGGTCATGGCGGTCATGGCGGTCATGGAGGCCACGACGGTCTAGACCTCAAAACCAAGCTGCAAATCACCGCCGGAGCCGTGGCCAACGTAACCGATGAGCAGTTCAGCTCGGGCAACAGCGTCAGCAACCGCGGCACCAACAACAACGCCGACGCCAGCGACTCGATGAACAACTCCAACGGCAACATGGGCGCCAACGTGGCTGCCGGCGCCGGCAACCAACAAGACAACGCCGTCGCCCTGGCCACCGCCGATGAAAGCTTCATCTTCGGCAGCGCGGTAGCCACTTCCAGCGCTACCCAGACCAACACCAACAACACGGTGAAAAACTGGTCCACGCAAAACAACGCAACACTCGACAATGCTGGCAACGGCGGCTCCGGCAACATCGGCATCAACGTCACCGCCGGCGACCTCAACCAACAGAAAAACAACCTGGCAATCGCCGTATCCGGCGGACGCGTAGCGACCGCATCGGCTTCGGCCGACCAGACCGTCACTGGCCTGGACGTGGACAACAAGGGTGTGCGTACCTACAAAAAAGACACCCTTACCAGTGAGTTCAATGCCTCCGGCACCTACAAAGGCACCGGCTACGGCAAGATCCAGGGCGACGACGATCACCATGGCGGTGGTCATCATGGCTACGGCGATCGTAGTGGTGGCTACGATAACGACGATCAGAAGTTCACCTTCAAGGAACAAGGCACGATCGAACTTTCCGGCGTCTGGACGAAGCAAGTGCTGACCAAAGACGGCTGGAAAAACCCTGTGATCAACAACGCGTCGATGTCTGGCTCGATGAACGGCTTCTCCGGCAACGGCGGCGCCAACGTCTCGGCGGGTGTCGGCAACCAACAAAGCAACTCGCTGTCCATCGCTGCCGGCTGCAGAGCCTGCCTGTAATCACGAGCGTGACGAAAGCCCCGGAAACGGGGCTTTTCCACAGTCCCACAAGGCGTAGCGATCATGCGAATGGCGACCTTCTCCCTTTTGCTTTGTCTGACGGGCCTGGCTCAGGCCGCACAGATGCCAGTGGCCGTATTGCCGGGCGGAAACCTGGTGTACAAGCAGGTGCAGAGCGTACGGGAGCGCAAATTCGCCGACCTGGTCGAGCAGAAAACCGACTTCAGCTGCGGCGCCGCCGCGCTGGCGACGGTACTGCGCCAGGCCTACTGGCTCGACGTCGATGAGGAGCAGGTCATCAAGGGCATGCTGGCCACCGCCGACCAGGACCTTGTGCGTACCCAGGGTTTCTCCATGCTGGACATGAAGCGCTACCTGGAAAGCATCGGCATGCGCGCCCGGGGCTACCGGATACCTCCCGACAAACTGCAGGCGGTCTCCATTCCGGTGGTGGTACTGATGGACATTCGTGGTTACAAGCACTTCGTGGTCATGCAGCGGGCATACAAAGACTGGGTCTATATCGGCGACCCCGTCCTCGGCCATAAACGCTACTCCCACGAAGACTTTGTCAAAGGCTGGAACGGTATCGTCTTCGCCATCGTCGGCCCCGGCTACGACAAGGCCAACGCCTTGCTCGACCCGCCCAACCCGCTGACCGCAAAGAACAAGCTGGATACCTTCAACCCGGTCAAAGACGCAGAACTGATGGAATTCGGTTTCATTCAGAGCGACTTCTTCTAGGGTCGCCCTAAGGATAAAGGGGCAGGATGCTCCGGGAGCAGCAGATGAAAAGCGCTTACTGGCTGGCCGCTGCCTGCCTGGTCACAAGTTTTCCTGCGTACGCCAACGCAGGGTTCAAGCCTATAGAAATCAAGGACCAGGAACTCTCCGAGCTCCGCGGTCGCTACGTCATGCCGGGGCGGATCATCAGCTTCGGCATTGTCATGAGCAGCACCTGGCGCAACGCCTCGGGCGATCTGATCGGCGCCACGACCTCGATGCAGATCCAGCAATCGACGATCAAGCCGGAATTCTATGTCTCCACGATCACCGAAACCGGCAACGGCTCGACGCCGACCCAGGGCTCGGGCAACGTGATCGGCGGCGCGGGCCTGGCCACCACCCAGGGTGTGACCCAGAGCGTGCGCGCGGCGGGCGATGGCAACACCGCCTATAACAACCTTTCCATCGACGTCAAGGAAGCCAGCCATGCTCCGGCGCTGGTGCCGGCGCAAGGCCAGCTATTGATGAGCGGGCAAACCATCAGCGGCAGCAACGCCGCGGGCAGCGTGGCCGTGTCCGCCACCGGTGGCGGCATCCAGATGGCCATCCAGGCCAATAACAACCAGGGCTCGGCCGTGCAACAAGTGGCCCAGGGCGGCTTGCTGCAGAACACCCGCCTGCTGGGCGACAGCAACCTGGTCAGCAACATGACCCAACTGAACGTGGTGCTCAACAATAACGGGGCGAGTACTGGCGCGTTGGATTGCAACCTGACCCAGCTCAAGGGCCTTCGCAACCTGGGATATTGAACTACGCTGATTCTCGATCATTAGGCTCAAAGGGACGGCTTACTCATGTATCGATCAGTCTCGCTGCGCGCAGTTGTATGTTTGAGCACGCTCTTCCCGGCTGCACTGCTGCAGGCAGCGCCTGATGCCGACGTAGAGGCCCTGAAACAAGAATTACTGGAGCTCAAGCAACGTTACGAAGTGCAGCAGAAAGCCCTGGCGGTATTGGAACAACGGGTACGCCAGGTCGAGGAGCAACCGGCGGCGCCACCACCGAAACGCCTGGCCAAGTCGCCAGCGGACATGCGTGGTAACCAGCAGGTGGCCGGGACCACGAGCAAAGGCCCGACCCCGGCCGGCGGCAGCTCCTACGGGGAATCGCTCAGGGATGATTCGCAACCGGCACAGAGCGTGTCCAACCTGTACGACGAAGCCAGCGGCTTCTTTGGCGGCGGCAAGTTCAGTGTCGAGACCGGCCTGACCTACTCCCGCTACGACACCCGGCAGCTGATTCTCAACGGCTTCCTGGCGCTGGATTCGATCTTCCTCGGCAACATCAACCTGGACCGGATCAAGGCCGACAACTGGACCCTCGACCTCACGGCCCGCTACAACCTGGACAACCGCTGGCAGTTCGATGTCAACGTGCCGGTGATCTACCGCGAGTCGACCTACCAGTCCGGCGGCGCCCAGAACGGCGCGGCGGGCGTCACCAGCGAAAAAACCGTGTCCAAGGACCCGACCCTCGGCGACGTGAACTTCGGCATCGCCTACAAGTTCCTCGACGAGTCGGTCAATACCCCGGACGCGGTGTTGTCCTTGCGCGTCAAGGCGCCGACCGGCGAAGAGCCGTTCGGCATCAAGCTGCGCCAGGTCCAGGACAACACCAACCTGTTCGTCCCGGATGACCTGCCGACCGGTAACGGCGTCTGGTCGATCACCCCCGGTATCACGCTGGTCAAGACCTTCGACCCGGCGGTGCTGTTCGGTACCCTCTCCTACACCCACAACCTGGAAGAATCCTTCGACGACATCAGCTCCACGGTCAACCTGAAGACCCCGGGCAAGGTCAAGCTCGGCGACAGCTTCCAGATCGGCATGGGCATCGCCTTCGCCCTGAACGAGAAGATGAGTATGTCGTTCTCCTTCTCGGACCTGGTCCAGCGCAAGAGCAAGCTCAAGGAAGACGGCGGCGACTGGCAGTCCGTGGTGTCCAGCGATGCCAACGCCGGTTACTTCAACGTCGGCATGACCGTGGCGGCCACCGACAACCTGACCATAGTGCCCAACCTGTCCATCGGCCTGACCGACGATGCGCCGGATTTCACCTTCAGCCTGAAATTCCCCTACTACTTCTAAACACCAGGCAAAAAAAGGCCCGCGGCGATCACCTCGCCGCGGGCCTTTTCGTCGCACCGCCCTAGCGGATCTGATGCTTGTGCAGCAACCGGTAGAAGGTCGGGCGCGATACGCCCAGCACCCTGGCCGCGACACTCAGGTTGTCGCTGTGCCGATTCAACACATCGCACAGGGCCTGGCGCTCGGCCCGGTGCTTGTAGTCCTCCAGCGTGCCCATGGGCGCGATGCTGGCCTGCGGACTGAGCAGCCCCAGGTCCCGGGCCTCGATCTGCCGGCCCTCGGCCAGCACCAGGCCGCGCCGCACCCGGTTGGCCAGCTCGCGGACATTGCCCGGCCAGTCGTGCTTGCCCATGGCCACCAGTGCGTCCTCGCTGAAACTGCGCGGCCGGCGCCCGGTTTCCAGGCTATAGAAGTGGGAAAAATGGCTGGCCAGCATGCCGATATCGCCATGCCGTTCGCGCAATGGTGCGGTAACCACCTGCAACACGTTCAGGCGGTAATACAGGTCTTCGCGAAAGCGCCCCTTGTCGATCGCCGCCTCGAGGTCGACGTGAGTCGCCGCCAGCACCCGTACATCCACCGGGATCGGCTGGCTGCCGCCCACGCGTTCAATGTGTTTTTCCTGCAAAAAGCGCAACAGATTGGCCTGCAGCTCCAGCGGCAGGTCGCCGATTTCGTCGAGAAACAGCGTGCCGCCATGGGCCGCCTCGATACGCCCGACCTTGCGTTGATGGGCGCCGGTGAACGCGCCCTTCTCATGGCCGAACAGTTCGGACTGGATCAGGTGCTCGGGGATCGCCCCACAGTTGATCGCCACGAAGGGCTTGCTGTGGCGCTGCGACTGGCGGTGCAGGGTCCTGGCCACCAGTTCCTTGCCGGTACCGCTTTCGCCGCGAATCAGCACCGGCGACTCGGTGGGCGCCAGTTTGCTCAAGAGTTTGCGCAAGTCGCGGATCGGTCGGCTGTCGCCCAGCAACTCATGCTCGGGCTGAGCGACATGGATGTGCCCCTGGCCACGCAGGCGGGCCATGCCGAAGGCCCGCCCGAGGGTCACCTGGACCCGCGAGACATCGAACGGCAGGGTGTGGAAATCGAAAAACCACTCGCAGACGAAATCGCCGACTTTCTGCAGGCGCAGCACCTCCGGGCTGAGCACCGCGATCCACTCGGTGCCGCTGCGGCTGATCAGGTCCTTGACCGCTTCCGGTCGCTCCAGGTGAAAAGCCTGCAAACGTAGCAAGCCGACGTCACAGCCGCGATCGACGGCCGCTTCCAAGTCACAACTGTCGACATCCCAGCCCGCCGTGCGTAATCCAGGCAGCAGACGATGGCAATCGTCGCACGGGTCAACCACTAAAAGGCGGCGTAAGGCGGTCGCTTCAAGCATGACTGTTCCTTGGCGCCAAAAAGAGGAAAAGTTATTAGAAACAGTAGTTTGGCAAACCTGGCTGTAACATTAGCAATTACTTGACGGGGGTCTTGTATCGATTGTTTATAGCGCCAATCACCATTTGGACTAACTGTTACATGGATCCAAAAGCCTGGTTTAATTCCGTGCGCCAATCTTTCATTCAGCTTTCAAAAGAAGGCTCTGCATCGCGGGTGTGAACAAAAGTTGTAAATTCTGGTCTTTCTATGTGACCTGATCCCTGGTTCGAGACATCAGTACAAGTAACCAGCCGAACGGTAAGCCCAACCGACGGCACATCATTTGATTGGGCACATAGAGAGAAGACCCCATGAACGCCCCGCTCCGTATCAACGAAGCACTTTTGATCGCCGACCGCGCATTCCAGCCATTCCAATGCGTCGCCTGGGCCCCACAAGACGGTAACGGCGAACTGAGCCTGACCGTCATCGACCGCACCAATACCCGTATTGGCCGCAAACAGATTCCAAGCAGCGCCTACTCCGACCCGGCGCAACTGGAAGACCTGCTGAAACAGGCCCGCGCCGAACTGAGCCAGGAAGGTTACAAACTGCAATCCTGGGCCATGCCAGAGTAAGAACACGGACGCAGATCACCTTCGGGTGATCTGCGTTATTTTGTCGCAGTTGATATACCAGCACTTTAGCCAGTTTGCAGAAAGTTCAACTTTCGCGACCTGACTTGCCTCTCTCCCGCCTGTTTCAAGGCGAATCTCCAGACGCTCGTTAAAACCTCTTTATTACCGCCTTAGTCCGTGCCTGACATGGCGCTTTAGTATCTGCCGCACATCCCTCGCCAGGCGCCCCCGATACTCGAGTGTTCCTGAACGAGGGTTGCATCTTGAAACGCCTTACTTCAAACCGCCAAAACGCCGATAGAAACTTTCGCCCACATCCGGCAGCGGACCGTCGGCGTTTTCCAGCGCGTCGTTGAGCCATTCCTCGGCCTTGGCGTAGATCAGGCGATAGATGTTGCGGCACAGCTGGCGCGCCGCCCGGCCTTCCCAGTCACCAGGGAGCAGCTCGTCCGGCAGCTGCGGATCGCGCAGCAGCAGTTTGCGGTATTCGTGGATCAGCAGCAGGCGCGCCAGGAAACAATCGGCCGGTTGCAGCTGCTCCTGCTCGCGCAGCGCTTGCCACAGCGGCCGGAACAACTGGATGAACTCGCTGTAATGAGCCGCCAGCTCGTCGATATTCCAGCTTTCGCGCACCTGCAGGCGCAGCGCCTTGGAGGCCAGCACGTCCTGGGCGGTGGTCTCGAACACAATGGTGTCTTCCTGGGCGCCGAGGTCCACCAGGGTCGCGTTGATATCCGCCCGATCGCTGCGCGGACAGGCCAGCAGCACCGGCGAAATCGCGCCAAAACCTTGCCACTCCAGCTCTTCGCGCACCTGCTTGCGCTTGTCCTGGCCGAGCTGCGACAGCATCACCAGGCACCAGGAACCGTCCCAGGCCGGCACGCTGGCGTTGTAGACCCGCTTGAAGGCCTTGTCGAAACGCCGGCGGCCGGTACCGGTCAGGCTGTAATAGCTGCGGCGCCCGACTTTCTCGGCGGTCAGCCAGCCTTCCTTGGTCAGGCGGAAGATCGAGGTGCGGATCAGTCGCTCGTTGATGCCGATGGGTTCGAGCAACTGGATCAGGCTGCCCAGCCATACCGTACCGCCGTGGGGTTCGATGGCATCGCCGTACAGGGTAATGATCAGGGAACTGGCGCGAATCGGCGTCTGCTCCTGGAAACGGGTCACAAGGTGATTCAAAGGTGCTAGGGACGACATGGGCGTACCGGACAAAAAGGAAGAAATATACCGGGTTTCACCGGCTTGGAGTGGCCTGGAGCGCACGACCCACTGTGCCCTGGTTGTTCACTGGGCGGTATTTTTCGGGCGCAGGCCGCTGTCGGTGATACGCGGGCGATTGGCTTCGGGCTCCGCGAGCGGCTCACAGACCTGCATTTGCTCCAGGCAGCGCCTGGCCAGCTGTTGGTATTCACGGGTGCCGGCCTGCTTCCAGTGCAGCTCTTCGTCGCTGAGGCGGCGTTTGACACTGGCCGGGGCGCCCATGACCAGCGACTGCTCCGCACACTCGAAGCCGGCCTTGACGAAGGCCGCCGCGGACACGAAGCAGCGTGGCGCGATCCGGGCGTTGTCCATCACCACCGCATTCATCCCCACCAGCGCATCGGCGCCGATCCGGCAGCCGTGCAGCACCGCGCCGTGGCCGATATGGCCGTTGCGCTCGACCACCGTGTCGCTGTCGGGAAAGCCGTGCATCACACAGGTGTCCTGCAGGTTGGCCCCCTCCTCCAGCACGATCCGCCCGAAATCGCCGCGCAGGCTGGCCAGCGGGCCGATGTAGCAATGGGCACCGACTATCACGTCGCCGATCAACACGGCGGACGGATGCACATAAGCACTGGGATGGACCACCGGAGTCAGGCCGTCGAGGCTGTAGCAGGTCATGAGGTACTCCTTGGCTAAGCGGCAGTCGACATAGCGCGCAAAGCGATGCCGATCAGGATTTATTTTGTATCACATAAAGCTTAAACGAAAAAGCGGAAAAACAGTATCGCGTCTCTACTCAGCGAAGGCCGCCAGACAAAGGCCACAAACCCCAATAAAACCTGGAAAATCACGACTTGATCGCCCCTCTTCGTCCTGGCGCAACAGACTCAAATCCTCAACATAAAGACACACTAATCATATTTTTACATTGCATTTATGTATCGTATTGGCGATATACTCGGCGAAAACCGGCTCCCCAGCCAATCCAATAATGACCCGGCCCTGCGCCGAGCGTGCACCGTGAGGGCATCCGCCATGCCTCAAACCCTTGCTGTCGAAAACCTCGATGGCGGCGTTCGACTGATTACCCTGCAACGCCCCGCCGCCCTGAATGCCCTGACCACCGAATTGCTCGGCGAACTGGCAGCCGCCCTGGACGCCGCCCAGGCCGACAGCGAGACCCGGGTCGTGGTGCTGACCGGCAGCCGCAAGGCATTCGCCGCCGGCGCCGACATCAATGAAATGGCCGAGCGCGACCTCACCGGCATCCTCAACGACCCGCGCCAGGCTTCCTGGCAGCAGATCACCGGCTTCAGCAAACCGCTGATCGCCGCGGTCAACGGCTTTGCCCTCGGCGGCGGCTGCGAGCTGGCCATGCACGCCGACATCCTGATCGCCGGCGAGGACGCCCGTTTTGGCCAGCCGGAAATCAACCTCGGGATCATGCCCGGCGCCGGCGGCACCCAGCGCCTGCTGCGGGCGGTCGGCAAATCCCTGGCCATGCAGATGGTCCTCGGCGGCGAGTCGATCGATGCCCGCCATGCCTTGCGCGCCGGCCTGGTCAGCGAGGTCACCCAACCGGAACTCACGGTCGAGCGTGCCCTGCAGCTGGCGCGGCTGATCGCCGGCAAGGCGCCGCTGGCCCTGCGCCTGGCCAAGGAGGCACTGCTCAAGGCGCTGGACACCGACCTCGCCAGCGGCCTGCGCTTCGAGCGCCACGCCTTCACGGTGCTGGCCGGCACCCGCGACCGCGAAGAAGGCATCCGCGCCTTCCAGGAAAAACGCCGGCCCAGCTTCACCGGCCACTAGGCCGCCGCAGCGGCCAACGACTCCCACGACCCGTCAGAGAGCGCCAGAACCATGAACTTCGAACACATCCTGTTTTCCGTCGAGGCAGGCGTCGCCCTCCTCAGCCTGAACCGCCCCGAGCAGCTCAACAGCTTCAATGCGCAGATGCATGGCGAGGTCCGCGAAGCGCTCAAGCAGGTGCGCGCCAATCCCGAGGCCCGGGTGCTGCTGTTGACCGGCGAAGGCCGTGGCTTCTGTGCCGGCCAGGACCTGAGCGACCGCAACGTCGCCCCCGGCGCGGAGGTGCCGGACCTGGGCGAGTCCATCGAACGTTTCTACAACCCGCTGATCCGCCAGTTGCGCGACCTGCCGCTGCCGGTGATCTGCGCGGTGAACGGCGTGGCCGCCGGGGCCGGGGCCAACATTCCCCTGGCCTGCGACCTGGTGCTGGCCGGTCGTTCGGCGAGCTTTATCCAGGCGTTCTGCAAGATCGGCCTGATCCCCGACTCCGGCGGAACCTGGACCCTGCCGCGCCTGGTCGGCATGGCGCGGGCCAAGGCCCTGGCCCTGCTGGGCAATCGCCTGACGGCCGAACAGGCCGAGCAATGGGGCCTGATCTATCGCTGCGTCGAAGATGCCGAGTTGCGTGACGAAGCCCTCAAGCTTGCACGCCACCTGGCCACCCAGCCGACCTACGGCCTGGCGCTGATCAAGCGCAGCCTCAACGCCAGCCTGGACAACAGCTTCGACGAACAGCTGGAACTGGAAAAAGACCTGCAACGCCTGGCCGGGCGCAGCGAGGATTACCGCGAAGGCGTGAGTGCCTTCATGGACAAACGCACACCGACCTTCAAGGGGCGCTGAACATGAGCGCACTGACACTCCAGGCCCGTGTCGCGGTGATCGGCGCCGGCGCGATGGGCGCCGGCATCGCCCAGGTCGCGGCCCAGGCCGGCCACCCGGTCTGGCTGCTGGACAACCGCCCGGGCGCCGCGGCGCAAGCCATCGCCGGCATCGACCGGCAACTCGCCAGGCGCGTGGCCAACGGCAAGCTCGACGCCCAGGCGCACAGGGCAACCATGGCCCGGTTGCAGGCCGCCGAATCCATCGAGCAACTGGCCGACAGCGAGCTGATCGTCGAAGCCATCGCCGAGAACCTCGAGGCCAAGCGTGAGCTGTTTCGCCAACTGGAAAGCCTGTGCCGCGACAGTTGCATCCTTGCCAGCAACACCTCTTCGCTGTCGATCACCCGCATCGCCGCCGGCCTGAAGCATCCCGAACGCCTGCTGGGCCTGCACTTTTTCAACCCGGCGCCGGTCATGCCGCTGGTTGAGGTCGTCTCGGGGCTGGCCAGCGACCGGCAACTGGCGCAGCGCCTGTACGACACCGCGACAAACTGGGGCAAGAAGCCGGTGCACACCCGCTCCACCCCGGGCTTTATCGTCAATCGCGTGGCCCGGCCGTTCTACGCCGAAAGCCTGCGCCTGTTGCAGGAAGGCGCCAGCGACTGCGCCACCCTCGACGCCCTGCTGCGCGAAGCCGGTGGTTTTGCCATGGGTGCCTTCGAGCTGACGGACCTGATCGGCCATGACGTCAACTACGCAGTGACCCGCTCGGTCTTCGAGGCCTATTACGGCGACATGCGCTTTCAGCCGTCACTGATCCAGCAGGAACTGGTGGATGCCGGGCATTTCGGCCGCAAGAGCGGCCAGGGCTTCTATTCCTATGCCGAGGGCGCCGAACGCCCAGCCCCTGTCGAGCTGCACAGCGATCAGCCCATCGAACACTGTGTGGTCGAGGGCGACCTGGGGGTTGCCCAAGGTTTGCTGCAACGCCTGCGCGAGTCCGGCGTGCGCCTGGTCGAGCGTGACGGCCCTGGCCTGTTGCGGGTCGGCGACGCGGTACTGGCCGTCAGCGACGGGCGCCTGGCCAGCGAGCGCGCCCGCGACCACGGCTTGAGCAACCTGATCCTGCTGGACCTGGCCCATGACTATGCCAGCGCCGGTCGCCTGGCCATCAGCTGCTGCGCCGGCACCAGCCCACTGGCCCGCGACCAGGCGGTGGCACTGTTGCAACGCGCCGGGTTCAAGGTCAGCCAGCTCAGCGACAGCCCGGGGCTGCTGGTCCTGCGCACCGTGGCGATGCTCGCCAACGAGGCCGCCGACGCCTTGCTGCAAGGCGTGGCCTCGGCGGTGGACATCGACCTGGCGATGCGCGCCGGGGTCAATTACCCCGAAGGCCCCCTGGCCTGGGCCGACCGCCTGGGCCTGCCATGGGTGCTCGAGGTCCTGCAAAACCTGCAGGCCGCCTACGGCGAGGAACGTTATCGGCCGTCCCTGCTGTTGCGCCGCCGGGTTGCCGAAGGGAGGACGCTGCATGCTTGATCACCCTGCCATGAGCCTGGCCAGCGCGTGCGCCCAGAGCCTGTTCAAACGCGACAACGCCAGCCAGGCACTCGGCATGCGCCTGCTGTCGGTGGCGCCCGGCGCCGCCCGGCTGGGCATGAGCGTGCGCGAAGACATGCTGCAGGGCCACGGCACCTGCCACGGCGGCTTGCTGTTCACCCTGGCGGACTCGGCCTTCGCCCTGGCCTGCAATACCTACGACGAAGCCACCGTGGCCATCGGCTGCAGCATCGACTACATCACCCCGGCCCGCCTCGGCGACACCCTGACCGCCGACTGCATCGAGCAAAGCCGCAGCGGCCGCACCGGCAACTACGACGTGCGGATCGAAAACCAGCATGGCGTGCTGATCGCCCTGTTCCACGGCAAATCCTACAAAGTGCGCGGCCCGGTGCTGCCGCAGGAGAACCCCAATGAATGACGCCCTGATCATCGATGCAGTCCGCACCCCCATCGGCCGTTACGGCGGCGCCCTGAGCAGCGTGCGCGCCGACGACCTGGGCGCAGTGCCGTTGCGCGCCCTGATGCAGCGTAATCCCGGGGTCGACTGGAGCCGGGTCGACGAAGTGATCTACGGCTGCGCCAACCAGGCCGGCGAAGACAACCGCAACGTGGCACGCATGTCGGCGCTGCTCGCCGGGTTGCCGGTGGAGGTCCCCGGTACCACCCTCAACCGCTTGTGCGGCTCCGGCCTAGACGCCATCGGCACCGCCGCCCGCGCCCTGCGTTGTGGCGAGGCCCGGCTGGTGCTGGCCGGCGGCGTCGAATCGATGTCCCGCGCGCCGCTGGTGATGGGCAAGGCGCAGACCGCGTTTTCGCGCCAGGCCGAGCTGTTCGACACCACCATCGGCTGGCGCTTCGTCAATCCGCTGATGGAACAAGGCTTCGGCATCGACTCGATGCCGGAAACCGCGGAAAACGTCGCCGCGCAGTTCGGCATTTCCCGCGCCGACCAGGACACCTTCGCCCTGCGCAGCCAGCAGCGGGCCGCGGCGGCGCAAGCCAGCGGACGCCTGGCCAGGGAAATAGTCGCGGTGCCCATTCCCCAGCGCAAAGGCCCGCCGACCCTGGTCGAGCAGGACGAACACCCAAGGGGCGACACCACCCTCGAACAGCTGCAGAAGCTCGGCACGCCATTCCGCCAGGGCGGCAGCGTCACCGCGGGCAACGCCTCGGGGGTCAACGACGGCGCCTGCGCCCTGTTGCTGGCCGATGCAGCAACCGCACAATGCTACGGCCTCAAGGCGCGTGGTCGGGTGGTCGCCATGGCCACCGCCGGGGTCGAGCCACGGATCATGGGCATCGGCCCGGTGCCAGCCACGCGCAAGGTGCTGGAGCTGGCCCGGCTGAGCCTGGCGGACATGGACGTGATCGAACTCAACGAAGCGTTCGCCGCCCAGGGCCTGGCGGTGCTGCGCGAGCTGGGCCTGGCGGACGACGACGGGCGGGTCAACCCCAACGGCGGCGCCATCGCCCTGGGTCACCCCCTGGGCATGAGCGGCGCGCGCCTGGTGACCACCGCGCTGCACGAACTGGAACAACGCCAGGGTCGCTACGCCTTGTGCACCATGTGCATCGGTGTGGGCCAGGGCATCGCCCTGATCGTCGAACGAGTTTAAGACCAGATACACCCGCGCCCGGAGCCCCCGAGGGTATCCTGGGCACAGGCACTCAGGAGCCGCCCGCCGGCGGCTCGACACAACAATAATTCGAGTGAAGCCATGAACATGCCAATTGCCAAAGCCGTGCTTGACCCCCTGCTGGACCCGCTGGAAACCGCCAGCGTCGACCAGTTGCGCCAGCATCAGCTGGAACGCCTGCGCTGGAGCCTGAACCACGCCTACCGGAACGTGCCGCTGTACCGTCAGCGCTTCGACGCGCTGGGCGTGCACCCTGATGATGTGCGCAGCCTGGAGGATCTGGCGAAGTTCCCGTTCACCAGCAAGTCCGACCTGCGCGACAACTACCCCTACGGCATGTTCGCCGTGCCGATCCAGGACGTGGTGAGGCTGCACGCCTCCAGCGGCACCACCGGCAAGCCGACGGTGGTCGGCTACACCCAGAACGACATCGACACCTGGGCCAGGGTGGTCGCGCGCTCGATTCGCGCCGCTGGCGGCCGGCGTGGCGACAAGGTCCATGTGTCCTACGGCTACGGCCTGTTCACCGGCGGCCTGGGGGCGCACTACGGCGCCGAGCGCCTGGGCTGCACGGTGATCCCGATGTCCGGTGGCCAGACCGAAAAACAGGTGCAGCTGATCAAGGACTTCCAGCCAGACATCATCATGGTCACGCCCTCCTACATGCTCAACATCGCCGACGAGATCGAGCGCCAGGGCATCGACCCGCAAAAGCTCGCCCTGCGCCTGGGGATCTTCGGCGCCGAACCCTGGACCGCCGAACTGCGCAGCGCCATCGAACAGCGCCTGGGCATCACCGCGCTGGATATCTACGGGCTCTCGGAAATCATGGGCCCCGGCGTGGCCATGGAATGCGCCGAGACCAAGGACGGGCCGACCATCTGGGAGGACCACTTCTACCCCGAGATCATCGACCCGGTGACCGGCCAGGTGTTGCCGGATGGCCAGATGGGCGAGCTGGTGTTCACCTCGCTGAGCAAGGAAGCCCTGCCGATGATCCGCTACCGCACCCGCGACCTGACCCGCCTGCTGCCCGGTACGGCGCGGCCCATGCGGCGTATCGACAAGATCACCGGGCGCAGCGACGACATGCTGATCATTCGCGGGGTCAACGTGTTCCCCACGCAGATCGAGGAGCAGGTGCTCAAGGTCCGGCAACTCTGCGAATGCTACGAGATCCACCTGTACCGCAACGGCAACCTCGACAGCGTCGAGGTGCATGTGGAGCTCAAGAACGAGCACCGACAGCTGGGCGACGAGCAGCAGAAAGCCATCTGCGACGAACTGAGCCGGCACATCAAGACCTACATCGGCATCAGCTCGCGTATCGTTTTGCGCCCGGCCTTTTCCCTCAAGCGCTCCGAGGGCAAGGCCAGCCACGTGGTGGACAATCGGCGGAAATAGGCCTTTCCAAGCTTAAAGCCCCGCTTCGGCGGGGCTTTTTTTGCCCGAGGGAAAACCCTTGCCGGGCAAAGCGATATAAAAACATATACGACACGTTATTTTGTGTTTGATATTTATTTTTGTATCACATATAAAGTTCTCCATGCCCAGGCAATCCTTCACGGCAGGAGACGCACCATGTACGCACAGCTGGTAGAGACCGGAGTCAAAAGCATCAAGCCCCGTTCGGAGATGTCCGAACAGGAACGTGCCTTCCAGGAAAAAATCGATTCGGAAATCAAGATCGAAGCCAAGAACTGGATGCCGGATGCCTATCGGCAAACCCTGATCCGGCAGATTTCCCAGCACGCCCATTCGGAAATCGTCGGCATGCTGCCCGAAGGCAACTGGGTAACCCGCGCCCCGACCCTCAAGCGCAAGCTGCAACTGATGGCCAAGATCCAGGACGAAGCCGGCCACGGCCTGTACCTGTACAGCGCGATGGAAACCCTGGGCGCCGACCGCGACGAGGAAATCGCCAAGCTGCACAGCGGCCGCGCCAAGTATTCGAGCATCTTCAACTACCCGACGCTGAACTGGGCCGACATGGGCGCGGTGGGCTGGCTGGTGGACGGCGCGGCGATCGTCAATCAGGTGGTGCTGCAGCGCACCTCCTACGGCCCCTACTCCCGGGCCATGGTGCGCATCTGCAAGGAAGAAAGCTTCCACCAGCGCCAGGGTTACGAAATCCTCCTGACCCTGATGCGCGAGGGCAACCAGGCGCAGAAGGACATGGTCCAGGACGCCATCAACCGCCTGTGGTGGCCGGCCCTGATGATGTTCGGCCCCAGCGACGAACACTCGCCCAACAGCGCGCAGTCCATGGCCTGGAAGATCAAGCGCCAGAGTAACGACGAACTGCGCCAGCGCTTCATCGACCAGACCATCCCGCAGCTGGAACTGCTCGGCTGCACCTGCCCGGACCCGGACTTGAAGTGGAACGCCGAACGCGGCCACTACGACTTCGGCGAGATCCAGTGGGACGAATTCTACGAAGTGCTCAAGGGCAACGGCCCGTGCAACCAGGAACGCGTCGCCACCCGGCGCAAGGCCATCGAGGATGGCGCCTGGGTCCGCGAAGCCGCGGTCGCCCACGCCCGCAAGAAAGCCAATAAAAACGCCGCGTGAACCCTGGCCGCGGCAACCCGCGGCCAGGGCCACAGCGCTTCAGCCCCTGATGTGGAGTCACCCTTATGTCTGAATGGACCCTCTTCGAAGTCTTCGTGCGCAGCAAGCACGGGCTCAACCACAAGCACGTCGGCAGCGTGCATGCCGCCGACAGCGCCATGGCCATCGAGAACGCCCGCGAGCTCTACACCCGCCGCAGCGAAGGCGTGAGCCTGTGGGTGGTGCCCTCGGCGCTGATCGTCGCCTCGTCCCCGGATGAAAAGGACCCGCTGTTCGACCCGGCGGACGACAAGGTCTATCGCCACGCCAGCTTCTACGAGCTGCCGGCCGAAGTCGGGCACATGTGAGGTCGACCATGAACACGCAAAATGAATTGATCCAATACCTGCTGCGCCTGGGCGACAGCGCCCTGGTCCAGGGCCAGCGCCTGTGCCAGTGGTGCGGCCGCGCGCCGGCCCTGGAAGAAGAACTGGCGCTGATGAACGTCGGCCTCGACCTGGTGGGCCAGGCCCGCAACTGGCTGGACTACGCCGCCGAACTGCTGGACGACGGCCGCGACGCCGACCACCTGGCGTTCCGCCGCGACGAGCGCGCCTATCGCAACCTGCTGCTGGTGGAGCAGCCCAACGGCGATTTCGCCGTGACCCTGCTCAAGCAGTTTCTCTACGACGCCTGGCACCTGGAAGTGCTCAAGGGCCTGGCCCGGTCCAGCGACGAGCGCATCGCCGGGATCGCCGCCAAGGCGGTGAAGGAAGTCACCTATCACCTGCGCCGCTCCAGCGAATGGGTCGAGCGCCTGGGCGACGGCACCGAGCACAGCCACCAGCGCATGCTGGAGGCGATCCCCCTGCTCTGGCGCTTCACCGTCGAACTGATCAGCGGCGACGACAGCGAAAACCACCTGCACGACGCCGGCCTCATCGCCGACCCCGCGCAGGTCGCCAGCGCCTGGCAGGCCACGGTGACGCGGATCTTCGCCAGCGCCACCCTGCCCCTGCCAGCGACCCCCAGCCATTTCTACCTGGACGCCCGCCGCGGCCTGCACAGCGAACACCTGGGCATTCTGCTGGCTGAAATGCAGGCACTGCCACGAGCGTACCCCGATGCAACCTGGTGAGCTGATTTCCAGCGACCGTGGCGCCCGCGCCCTGCAGCCGGGCGACCTGGAGGCGGCCTGGAACATCCTCGGCGCGGTCATGGACCCGGAGGTGCCGGTGGTCAGCGTGGTGGAGCTGGGCATCGTCCGCGACCTCGGCTGGCACGACGGCCACCTGCAGGTGGTGGTCACCCCGACCTATTCCGGCTGCCCGGCCACCGAGGTGATCGAGGGCGATATCCGTGCCGCCCTGGAACTCGCCGGTTTTCCCGCGCCCCGCCTGCAACGCCGACTGACCCCGGCCTGGAGCACCGACTGGATCACCGCCAGCGGCCGCGAACGGCTGCGGGCCTACGGCATCGCCCCGCCTGTGGGCAGTAGCAGCAAGCGCAGCCTGCTGGGCAAAAGCGCTGCCATCTGCTGTCCGCAATGTGGCAGCAGCCACACCGAACAGCTCAGCGAGTTCGGCTCGACCGCCTGCAAGGCGCTGTATCGCTGCCGGGACTGCCTGGAGCCGTTCGACTATTTCAAGTGCATCTGACGCCGTGTCAGTGGGAGAACAACCATGAGCAAATTCCACAGCCTGACCATCAAGGATGTGCGCAGCGAAACCCGCGACGCGGTGTCCATCGCCTTCGAGATTCCGCAGCACCTGCAGGACAGCTTTCATTTCACCCAGGGCCAGCACCTGGTGATGCGCACCCAGCTGGAGGGCGAGGAAGTGCGCCGTTCCTATTCGATCTGCGCCGGGGTCAACGACGGCGAGCTGCGCATTGCCGTGAAGCGCGTGGCCGGCGGGCGTTTTTCGGCATTCGCCAATGACCGGCTCAAGCCCGGGCATTGCCTGGATGTGATGCCGCCGGCCGGGCACTTCCATGTCCAGCTCGATCCCGAGCGCCATGGCCAGTACCTGGCGGTGGCGGCCGGCAGCGGCATCACGCCGATCCTGTCGATCATCAAGAGCACCCTGGAAACCGAGCCCCACAGCCGCGTCACCCTGCTGTACGGCAACCGCGCAAGCTCCGCCGCCCTGTTTCGCGAACAGCTGGAAGACCTGAAGAACCGCTACCTGCAACGCCTGAACCTGATCTTCGTGTTCAGCCGCGAACAGCAGGACATCGACCTCTACAACGGCCGGATCGACGCCGACAAATGTGCCCGGCTGTTTTCCCGCTGGCTCGACGTCAAGGCCCTGGACGCAGCCTTCATCTGCGGCCCGCAGGCGATGACCGAAACCGTGCGCGACAGCCTGAAAGCCCACGGCATGGCCGCCGAGCGCATTCACTTCGAGCTGTTCGCCGCCGCTGGCAGCCCGCACAAGCGCGAGGAGCGCGAGGCGGCCCGGCAGCTCGATGCGGCGGTCAGCCAGATCACCGTGATCAGCGACGGTCGCGCCCAGGCCTTCGACCTGCCGCGCAACAGCCAGAGCATCCTCGATGCCGGCAATGCCCAGGGCGCCGAGCTGCCCTATTCGTGCCGCGCCGGGGTGTGTTCCACCTGCAAGTGCAAGGTGATCGAAGGCGAAGTGGAAATGGACAGCAACCACGCCCTCGAGGACTACGAAGTGGCGGCCGGGTACGTACTGTCGTGCCAGTCGTTCCCGGTCAGCGACAAGGTGGTGCTGGACTTCGACCAGCTCTGACCTGTGGCCGCTGCCGGAGGCTGCGATAAGACCGAAGGCCTTCAGCGATCTTAAGACCGTGCGCCCGCTTCGTCGGAGTGCCGCCCAAGTCGATCGCAGCCTCCGGCAGCGGCTACAGAAGCAAAAGAACCACACCGCGTTTCAACCAAAACAAAAACAACATCAAGAGAGCGCTCCCATGACCCCGCAAGACATCGAACAGATCCGCCAGCACCCCGACTTCGTCCAGCTGGTGCGGCGCAAACAGAACCTCTACTGGTCCCTGACCCTGGCCATGCTGGTGATCTACTACGGCTTCGTGCTGCTGGTGGCGTTTTCCCCCAGCACCCTGGGGCGCTCGCTGAGTGGCGGGGTGACCACGGTGGGCATGCTGGTGGGCGTGGCGATCGTGCTGCTGGCCTTCGCCCTCACCGGCTTTTATGTCTATCGCGCCAATAACGTGATCGACCCGCTGAACGAAAAGCTCAAGCAGGAGTGCGCCCAATGAAGCGCTTATTGGCGTTGTTCGCCCTGCCGTGCGTGTTCGCCACCGACCTGGCGCTGGCCGCCGAAGGCAGCGCCCGCCCCTTGAACTGGAACGCCATCGGCATGTTCCTGGTGTTTGTCCTGTTCACCCTCGGCGTCACCCGCTGGGCCGCCCTGCGCACCCGCTCGGCCAGCGACTTCTATACCGCCGGCGGCGGCATGAGCGGCTTGCAGAACGGCCTGGCGATCGCCGGCGACATGATCTCCGCGGCGTCCTTCCTGGGCATCTCGGCGATGATGTTCCTCAACGGCTACGACGGATTGCTGTACGCCCTGGGCGTGCTCGCCGGCTGGCCGATCATCCTGTTCCTGATCGCCGAACGCCTGCGCAACCTGGGCAAGTACACCTTCGCCGACGTGGTGTCCTACCGCCTGGAGCAGACCCCGGTGCGCCTGACCTCGGCCTTCGGCACCCTGACCGTGGCCTTGATGTACCTGGTGGCGCAGATGGTCGGCGCCGGCAAGCTGATCGAACTGCTGTTCGGCATCAGCTACCTCTACGCGGTGATGCTGGTGGGCGTGCTGATGGTGTTCTACGTGACCTTCGGCGGCATGCTCGCCACCACCTGGGTGCAGATCATCAAGGCGGTGATGCTGCTGTTCGGCACCAGCTTCATGGCGTTCATGGTGCTCAGGCATTTTGGCTTCAGCACCGAGGCGATGTTCGCCGGGGCCAGCGCCGTGCATGCCAAGGGCAGCGCGATCATGGCCCCCGGCGGGCTGCTGTCGAACCCCATCGATGCCATTTCCCTGGGCCTGGGCATGATGTTCGGCACCGCCGGCCTGCCGCATATCCTGATGCGCTTCTTTACCGTCAGCGACGCCAAGGAAGCGCGCAAGAGCGTGTTCTACGCCACCGGCTTCATCGGCTACTTCTACCTGCTGCTGATCGTGGTCGGCTTCGGCGCGATCGTCATGGTCGGCACCGACCCGGCGTTCCGCGACGCCAACGGCGCGATCATCGGCGGCGGCAACATGATCGCCGTGCACCTGGCCCAGGCGGTGGGCGGCAACCTGTTCCTCGGCTTCATCTCGGCGGTGGCCTTCGCCACCATCCTCGCGGTGGTCGCCGGCCTGGCGCTGTCCGGCGCCTCGGCGGTGTCCCACGACCTGTATGCCTGCGTGCTGCGCAAGGGCCAGGCCAGCGAGCAGCAGGAAATGCGCGTGTCGCGCATCGCCACCCTGTGCATCGGCGTGCTGGCGATCGTCCTCGGCCTGCTGTTCGAGTCGCAGAACATCGCCTTCCTGTCCGGGCTGGTGCTGGCCATCGCCGCCTCGGTGAATTTCCCGGTGCTGTTCCTTTCGATGTTCTGGAAAGGCCTGACCACCCGCGGCGCCGTGACCGGCAGCCTGGCCGGGCTGGTGTCGGCGATCGTGCTGCTGGTGCTGAGCCCGGCGGTCTGGGTCAACGTGCTGCATCACGAACGGGCGCTGTTCCCCTACTCCAACCCGGCGCTGTTCTCCATGAGCCTGGCGTTCTTCAGCGCCTGGCTGTTCTCGGTGACCGACACCTCGGCGCGGGCCGAACTGGAGCGTGGCCGCTACCTCGCGCAGTTCATCCGCTCGATGACCGGCATCGGCGCTTCCGGCGCCAGCAAACACTGAACCCGTTCCGATCGATGACAGGGAATAACAACAATGAACCCCGTTTCCATCGCCTCACCGAAACACCTGCTGCCGGCCATGGCCTCGCTGGGCCTGGGCCTGTTCACCTGCAGCGTACAAGCCGACTTCATCAGTGACAGCAAGGCACGGATCGAAATGCGCAACCACTACATCAACCGTGACTTCCGCCAGGCCAACGCCGCGCAGTCCAAGGCCGAGGAATGGGCCCAGGGCTTCACCGCGCGGATCGAGTCCGGCTACACCGAGGGCACCCTGGGTTTCGGCCTGGATGCCCTTGGCGAACTCGGGCTCAAGCTCGACTCCAGCCCGGATCGCCGCGGCACCGGCCTGCTGCCGTTCAGCCCCAACAGCCACGAACCGGCGGACGAGTTCAGCGAACTGGGCCTGACCGGCAAGCTGCGCCTGTCGAAAAGCGTCTTGAAGATCGGCACCCTGCAACCGCTGCTGCCCGTGGCGACGTACAACGACACCCGCCTGCTGGGTTCGACCTTCCAGGGCGGCCTGCTGACCAGCCAGGAAATCAGCGGCCTGACGGTAAATGCCGGGCGCCTGACCGAAGCCAACCTGCGCGATTCCTCGAGCAACGACGACATCGGTTATGGCGCCGCCCGCAGCGATCATTTCGACTTCGCCGGCGCCAGCTACGCCTTCAGCCCGCAACTGAGTCTCAGCTATTACTACGGCAAGCTCGAACAGATCTATCGCCAGCACTACCTCGGCCTGCTGCATACCCAGCCCCTGGGCGGCGGCTTCAGCCTGCGCAGCGACCTGCGCTACTTCGACAGCCGTGGTGACGGCGCCGAGCGTGCCGGGCGGATCGACAACCGCAACTTCAACAGCATGTTCAGCCTGATCAAGGGCCCGCACAAAATCAGCGCCACCTGGCAGCAACTCTCCGGCGACAGCGCCTTCCCGTTCCTCAACGGTGGCGATCCCTACGTGGTCAACCTGGTGACCTACAACACCTACACCCGCGCCGAGGAAGACTCCTGGCAGCTGCGCTACGACTACGACTTCGCGGCCATGGGCCTGCCCGGCCTGACCTTCATGACCCGCTACACCGACGGCCGCCACGTCAAGGCGGGCACTGTCGACAACGGCCGCGAAACCGAGCGCGACACCGACATCACCTACGTGATCCAGAGTGGACCGCTGAAGGACCTGAGCCTCCGCTGGCGCAACGTGACCTTTCGTTCGGGCAACGGCCTGGCCACCGACCTCGACGAGAACCGCCTGATCCTCGGCTACACCCTGGCTCTTTGGTAAACCCCGCCGGCGCGGTCGCTGGCCGCGCCGGCCTCATTCATCATCCGGAGGAATCGTGATGCCTCACGCCCCTACCCTGCAAAGCTTCATCGCCGGCCGCTGGATCGGCCAACACGGCGCCCAGGTGCTGCGCAGCGCCATCGACGGCCACGAACTGGCCCGCACCCACGAGGAGCGCCTGGATTTCGCCGAGGCGCTCGACCATGGCCGGCGCCAGGGCATCGCCTCCCTCATGGCCCTGGACTTCCAGCAGCGCGCCCAGCGGCTCAAGGCGCTGGCGCTGTACCTGAGCGAACGCAAGGAACAGCTGTACGCGATCTCCCACCACAGCGGCGCCACCCGCGCCGACAGCTGGATCGACATCGAGGGCGGCAACAGCACCCTGTTCACCTATGCCAGCCTGGGTTCGCGGGAACTGCCCTCGGGCAATATCGTCCACGAAGGCCCGGCGCTGCAGCTGAGCAAGCTCGGCAGCTTCGCCGGCACCCATATCCTGGTGCCCCGCGGTGGCCTGGCGGTGCATATCAACGCGTTCAACTTCCCGATCTGGGGCATGCTGGAAAAATTCGCCCCGAGCTTCCTCGCCGGCATGCCGTGCATCGTCAAGCCGGCCACCGCCACCAGCTACCTGACCGAAGCCGCGGTACGCCTGATGGATGAATCGGGGCTGTTGCCCGCCGGCAGCCTGCAACTGGTGATCGGCAGTACCGGCGACCTGCTGGACCGCCTGCAGGGCCAGGACGTGCTGACCTTCACCGGCTCGGCCGACACCGCGGCCAAGCTGCGCGCCAACCCGCAGCTGATTCGCAACTCGGTGCCGTTCAATGCCGAAGCCGACTCGCTGAACTGCGCGATCCTCGCCCCGGACGTGAGCCCGGACGACGAAGAGTTCGAGCTGTTCATCAAGGAAGTGGCCCGGGAAATGACCACCAAGGCCGGGCAGAAATGCACCGCCATTCGCCGCGCCATCGTGCCGGCCAGGCACATCGACGCGGTCGCCAGCCGCCTGCGCGACAGGCTGGCCAAGGTGGTGGTCGGCGATCCGGCGGTGGAAGGCGTGCGCATGGGCGCGCTGGCCTCCCACGACCAGCAACGGGACGTGGCCGAACGCCTGGAAAGCCTGCTACAGAGCAGCGACCTGTTGTTCGGCGCCCGCGACGGCTTCGAGCCGCGCGGTACAAACACCAGCCAGGGCGCGTTCTTCGCCCCGACCCTGTTGCAGGCTCGCGACCCGCATGCCGAAGGCGGCGCCCACGATATCGAGGCCTTCGGCCCGGTGAGCACGCTGATGGCCTATGACGACCTCGACGAAGCCCTGGCCCTGGCCGCGCGGGGCAAAGGCAGCCTGGTGGCCAGCCTGGTGACCCGCGACCCACAGATCGCCGCCAAGGCCATCCCGGTGGCCGCGGCCTGGCACGGGCGCTTGCTGGTGCTGGACCGCGAATCCGCCGCCGAATCCACCGGCCATGGCTCGCCGCTGCCGCAACTCAAGCACGGCGGCCCGGGTCGCGCCGGCGGCGGTGAAGAGCTCGGTGGCCTGCGCGCGGTGAAGCACTACCTGCAACGGGCGGCGGTGCAAGGCTCGCCGAGCATGCTGGCGGCGGTCACCGGCGAATACGTGCGGGGCGCCAAGGTCATCGAGACCGAGGTGCATCCGTTCCGCCGGTTCTTCCAGGACCTGCAGATCGGCGAGTCGCTGCTGACCCACAGGCGCACGGTGACCGAGGCCGACCTGGTGAACTTCGGCTGCCTGTCCGGCGACCACTTCTATATGCACTTCGACGAGATCGCGGCCAAGGAGTCGCAGTTCGGCAAGCGCATCGCCCACGGTTATTTCGTGCTGTCGGCGGCAGCCGGGCTGTTCGTGTCCCCGGCGCCGGGCCCGGTGCTGGCCAACTACGGCCTGGATACCCTGCGCTTCATCAACCCGGTGGGCATCGGCGACACCATCCAGGCGCGCCTGACCTGCAAGCGCAAGATCGACCAGGGCAAGAAGAGCCCGCAAGGCATCCCCCAGGGCGTGGTGGCCTGGGACGTGGAGGTCACTAACCAGCTGGGTGAACTGGTGGCCAGCTACGACATCCTGACCCTGGTGGTCAAACGCGAAGACTGACCGACGCGGCCCGCAGGAGCTGGTTTATCGGCTCCTGCACGGGCCTCGGTGGCATTTGTGGCAAAAGATTTCAGAGTTTCTTGATCTTCACCGGTGCTTGCGGCAAGTTGCGCGCTTCGTCAATACAAGGAGCAGCCAATGTCCGGTTCACTGGCCCAGGCTTTCACCCACAACTTTCTCGGCCATTCACCGCGCTGGTACAAAGCCAGCATCCTCGCCTTCCTGCTGCTCAACCCCTTGCTGCTGTTCACGGTCGGCCCGGTGGCGGCCGGCTGGATGCTGGTGGCCGAGTTCATCTTCGCCCTGGCCATGGCCCTCAAGTGCTACCCGCTGATGCCCGGCGGCCTGCTGGTGCTGGAAGCCGTGGCGCTGGGCATGACCACGCCCCAGGCGCTGTACGACGAACTGGTGCACAACTTCCCGGTGATCCTGCTGCTGATGTTCATGGTGGCCGGCATCTATTTCATGAAGGAACTGCTGCTGTTCCTGTTCTCCCGGCTGTTGCTGGGGGTGCGCTCCAAGGCGCTGCTGGGCCTGCTGTTCTGCTTTCTCTCGGCCTTCCTCTCGGCGTTTCTCGACGCGCTGACGGTCACCGCGGTGATCATCAGCGCCGCGGTGGGCTTCTATTCGGTGTATCACCGGGTGGCCTCCGGCAACGACCCGCGCCAGGACAGCGAATTCAACGACGACCAGCACCTGCCTCAGTTGCATCACCAGGATCTGGAACAATTCCGCGCCTTCCTGCGCAGCCTGCTGATGCATGGCGCGGTGGGCACCGCCCTGGGTGGCGTCTGCACCCTGGTGGGCGAGCCGCAGAACCTGCTGATCGGCCATGAAATGGGTTGGCACTTCGCCGACTTCTTCCTCAAGGTCGCCCCGGTATCGCTGCCGGTGTTGGTGGCCGGTCTGGTGACCTGCGTGCTGCTGGAGAAACTGCGCTGGTTCGGCTACGGCACCCTGCTGCCGGACAACGTGCGCGCGGTGCTGGCCAACTACGCCGCCGAAGACAACGCCGAACGCACCGACCGGCAACGCGCGGCGCTGCTGGTACAGGGCGTGGCCGCGCTGATCCTGATTGCCGCGCTGGCCCTGCATATCGCCGAGGTCGGCCTGATCGGCCTGATGGTGATCGTGCTGATTACCGCCTTCACCGGCATCACCGACGAGCATCGCCTGGGCAACGCCTTCAAGGATGCGATGCCGTTCACCGCCCTGCTGGTGGTGTTTTTCGCGGTGGTGGCAGTGATTCACGACCAGCAGCTGTTCACCCCGCTGATCCAGTGGGTGCTGGCGCTGCCGGCGGGCCAGCAGCCGGGCATGCTGTTTATCGCCAACGGGCTGTTGTCGGCCATCAGCGATAACGTGTTCGTCGCCACCATCTACATCACCGAAGTGAAGCAGGCCTTCGTTTCCGGGCAGATGAGCCGCGAACACTTCGAGACCCTGGCGGTGGCGATCAACACCGGCACCAACCTGCCCAGCGTGGCCACGCCCAACGGCCAGGCGGCGTTCCTGTTCCTGCTGACCTCGGCGATCGCGCCGCTGGTGCGCCTGTCGTATGGACGCATGGTGTGGATGGCGTTGCCTTACACCCTGGTGATGGGTGTGCTGGGCTGGTATGCGGTGAGTTACTGGCTGTAAAGGACTGTAGCCGCTGCCGAGCCCGCGAGGCTGCGATCGGCAACGCAGTTGCCGCAAAACCTGCCTCCGCGATCTGCATGAATGAAGGCATTCGCCGGGTTGCGACGGCTACGCCGCCGATCGCAGCCTGCGGCAGCGGCTACAGGGATCGCGGTGTCGGGGTAGCCGCTGCCGAGCCCGCGAGGCTGCGATCGGCAACGCAGTTGCCGCAAAACCTGCCTCCGTGATCTGCCTGGATAAAGGCGTTCGCCGGGTTGCGACGGCTGCGCCGCCGATCGCAGCCTACGGCAGCGGCTACAGGTTTTGCATTAGCGCGGCAGGATAAATCGTTCGATCGCTTCGGCGGCGCCATCGGCGACATTGCTGCCCGTCACCAGGTCGGCCTGGCGTTGTACCGCCGCTTCGGCCTGGCCCATGGCAATCGACAACCCGGCCTGCTGGAACATCGCCGGGTCGTTGCCACCATCGCCCAGCGCCGCGGTGCGCTCCAGCGGCACCCCGAGAAACTCCGCCAGGGTGATCAGCGCCTGCCCCTTGTTGGCCTGCAACGCCGTCACATCCAGGTACACCGGCTGCGAACGGGAGATTTGCGCCTGCCCGCCGACCTGCGCCAGCAAACGCGCCTCCAGCTCCACCAACAGCTCGGTGTCGGCACTGGCGGCGACTATCTTGTCGATGCGCGGCAGATAGTCATCGAAACACTCCACCACCACGGGCGGATACCCCAGGCCATGCTGCTCGCGCGGCACCATCGGCCCGTGGGGATTGCGCAGCAGCCATTCACCGTCGGCAAACACCCAGACCTCCACTTCCGGCTGCGGCGACAGCAGCGCCAGGACCGTGTTGGCGACCGCTACCGGCACAGGGTGGCGCACCAGGAAACTGCCATCGGGATTGACGATGGTGCCGCCATTGAACGCTGCGGTCGGCAGGTCGACGCCCAAGGCTTCGATCTGCTGCAACATGGCCCGCGGCGGCCGCCCGGTGGCCAGGCTGAAGTACACCCCGGCTTCGCGCAGCGCGCGTACCGCGGCGATGGTGCGCTGGCTCAGGCTGTGATCGGGCAGCAGCAAGGTGCCGTCCATATCACTGAGCAGGAACTGGATGGGATGCTGCCCCTCGCCCCTCATCCGAGGCTGTGCCATTCGCGGCCGTCGCGGGTCAGCAACTCGTCGCCGGCCGCCGGTCCGTCTTCGCCGGCCCGGTAGATATGGACCTTGGCCTTTTCCTTCCAGGCATCGAGGAACGGCTGCACCGCACGCCAGCCGTTCTCGATGTTGTCGGCGCGCTGGAACAGGGTCTGGTCGCCGGTCAGGCAATCGTAGATCAGCGTCTCGTAGCCGGTGGAAGGCTGCATCTCGAAGAAGTTCTTGTAGGCGAAACCCAGCTCGATATTGGCCATGTCCAGGGTCGGCCCGGGCTTTTTCGCCAGCAGGTCGAACCACATGCCCTCATTGGGCTGGATCTGGATGCGCAGGTAGGTCGGCTGCAAGTGGTCGACCTCGGTATCGCGGAACTGCGCGTACGGCGCAGGCTTGAAGCAGATGGCGATCTCGGTGTCGCGCACGCTCATGCGCTTGCCGGTGCGCAGGTAGAACGGCACGCCGACCCAGCGCCAGTTGTCGATCATCACCTTGAGGGCGACGTAGGTTTCGGTGTTGCTGTCCGCGGCCACGTTGGCCTCTTCGCGGTAGCCGGCCACCGGCTTGTCGCCCGCCTTGCCCGCCACGTACTGGCCACGCACCGAGTTGGCCAGGGCCTCTTCGGTGCTCCAGGGACGAATCGCCCCCACCACCTTGGCCTTTTCGCCGCGCACCGCATCGGCGCCAAAGGCGGCCGGCGGTTCCATGGCGACCATCGCCAGCAGCTGGAACAGGTGGTTGGGCACCATGTCGCGCAGGGCACCGGTGTTTTCATAAAAGCTGCCACGGGTTTCCACCCCGACGGTTTCCGCCGCGGTGATCTGCACATGGTCGATGTAATGGTTGTTCCAGAAAGCCTCGAACAGGCTGTTGGAGAAACGGCTGACCAGAATGTTCTGCACCGTCTCCTTGCCCAGGTAATGGTCGATCCGATAGATCTGCTTCTCGCTCATCACCTTGAGCAGGCATTCGTTGAGCGCTTGCGCCGTTTGCAGGTCGGAGCCGAACGGCTTTTCGACCACCACCCGGCGAAACGCATTGTCGCCTTCGACCAGCAACCCCGACGCGCCCAGGCGCTGCACCACTTCACTGAAGAAGCGCGGTGCGGTGGCCAGGTAGAACACCGCATTGCCGGTGCCGCTGGCGGCGATTTTCGCCGCCAGCGCGTCGTAGGTGCTGTCGTCCAGGAAGTCGCCCTGGACATAGCTGATGCCATTGGCCAGCTTGGCCCAGAGCGCCGGGTCCAGCGCTTGCGCGCCGTTGCCGACCTTGCCGGCGGCCTCGGTGCGAATGAAGTCCTCGAGCTTCTTGGCGAAGTCCACATCGCTGATCGCGTTGTGATCGACGCCGACAATCTTCAACCCCTCATCCAGCAAGCCGTCACGGTTGAGGTTGTACAGCGCCGGCATCAGCAGGCGCTTGACCAGGTCGCCATGGGCGCCGAACAGAAACAGTGTGGTGGGTGGAGCGGGTTGAGCCTTGGACTTCTTTCGCGAGGAGGTCATTTTTTCGGAGTCTCCACGTGGCCGCCGAAGCCGAAGCGCATGGCCGACAGCATCTTGTCGCCATAGGTGCTCTGCTGGCGGGAACGGAAACGCGCGAACAGCGAGCTCGACAGCACAGGAACCGGCACTGCCTGCTCGATGGCGGCTTCGATGGTCCAGCGACCTTCACCGCTGTCGGCCACTTCGCCGGAGAAACCGTCGAGTTGCGGATCACTGGCCAGGGCGTCGGCGGTCAGGTCCAGCAACCAGGACGAGACCACGCTGCCGCGGCGCCAGACTTCGGCGATATCGGCGACGTTGAGGTCGAAGCGCTGGTCTTCCGGCAGGCTTGGCGAGGCTTTGGTCTTGAGGATGTCGAAGCCCTCGGCGAAGGCCTGCATCATGCCGTACTCGATGCCGTTGTGGATCATCTTGACGAAATGCCCGGCACCGGCGGGGCCGGCGTGGATGTAACCGCGCTCGGCGCGATCGTCTTCAGCCACCCGGTCCTTGGTCCGCGGGATGTCGCCCATGCCCGGTGCCAGCGCATCGAACAGCGGGTCCAGGCGGCGCACCACCTCGGCGTCGCCGCCGATCATCATGCAGTAGCCGCGCTCCAGGCCCCAGACGCCGCCGGAGGTGCCGACGTCGATGTAGTTCAGGCCCTTTTCCGCCAGCGCCTGGGCGCGACGAATGTCGTCCTTATAGTAGGTGTTGCCGCCATCGATGATCACGTCGCCCGGTTCGAGCAACTGGCTGAGGGTTTCGATGGTGTCTTCGGTGGGCGCGCCAGCCGGCAGCATGACCCAGACCGCGCGTGGCTTTTCCAGGCCGGCGACCAGGGCCGGCAGTTCGGAGACGCCCTTGGCGCCTTCGCCACTCAGGGTGCTGACAAAAGCGCTGTTGCGGTCATAGACCACGGTTTCATGCCCATTGAGCATCAGGCGCCGCGCAATGTTCCCGCCCATGCGGCCCAGTCCGATAATCCCCAGTTGCATGTGCTGATGCTCCTTACTACTAAATTGTGTCAAAAGGTTATAGCCCAACGAGGCCAGTGAGGGTTAGTCCAGAGCGGCTGGACTAAGTTTCCTAAAGCAGTGTTTTCCAAGCAGTGAGTGGATAACGACGCGAATCGCCGCGAAGGCACAACGACCGCTGAAAATAAAAAAGTTCCCTTTGCCGGCAAAAGAAATCAAAATTGCCGCCGATAGTGTTTCAGGCCCCGGAATTCGAGCGGCCGGACCACAGTTGATGCACGCCATTTGCGAGGTGAGCAATGGGCACAGTACTACCGGCACGACCTGCACAAACCCTCTACGTCACTATCCGTCGTGACGAGTTGCGCGAACTGAAGAACGAGCGCGACCAGTTGAAGCAAGAGCTGGCGCAACTGCGCCTGGCATTGCAGAACCAGGGTCAGGTGGCTGCCGTCACCCAGCTCCACGCCTGAGGATCCGAGGAACCCGCCCGCCGTGGCCGGTCCTTGCAACAGGTTGTTAATGAAGCCGGCTGAGTCCTCGATGGATCGCCGGCTTCTTTTTGCCCGTCGCCTTTTACCCTACCCGCCTCCTGGCGACGGCATTATCTGACACGCAGGTACCAACTCACAAAGTTTTCACACCTTCTTATGGATACTCCGGCGCAATATTGCCGCCCCCACGGGCGCGGCGCGCGTTCGCCGAGGTAGTCGAAGCTTTCCGGCGAATGTCCTGTTCAATGAAGCTGGAGCGCTCGATGGCTGTGTTTAAACGCGACAAGACGTCCGCGAAAGGGTTTGACTGGGCGGGCCTGGGCTGGCTCTTCCTGTTCTTCTGGTACTTCTCCGGCATCACCCAGTTACTGATCCAGTTGACCGACACTTCCGGCTTCGCCGGTTTCCGCCAGGCGTTCATCATGAGCGCGATCTGGCTGGCGCCGATGCTGCTGTTCCCGGCCCGCACCCGCGCGATGGCCGCCGTCATAGGCGTGGTGCTCTGGGCCTGTTCCATGGCCAGCCTGGGTTACTTCTTCATTTATCAGCAGGAGTTCTCCCAGAGCGTCATCTTCATCATGTTCGAGTCGAACCCCTCCGAAGCCGGCGAGTACCTGACCCAGTACTTCGCCTGGTGGATGGTGCTGGCGTTCCTCGCCCATACCGCTTTCGCCATCTTCCTCTGGACCCGCCTGCGCCCGGTCTACCTGCCGCGCGGCCGCGCGCTGGTGGCGGCCATGGCAATCCTGATCGCCGTCATCGGCTACCCGCTGATCAAGCAGACCGCACGCACCGGCAGCTTCGCCGGCGGCCTGGAGAAATTCGAGACGCGCATCGAGCCCGCGGTGCCATGGCAGATGGTGGTGGCCTACCGGCGCTACCGCGAGCAGTTGGAAAACATGCAGGGCATGCTCGACAACGTGAGCAAGATCCCGCCGCTGCACAACCTCAAGGACAGCATGGCCAACCAGCCGTCGACCCTGGTCCTGGTGATCGGTGAGTCGACCAACCGCCAGCGCATGAGCCTCTACGGCTACCCGCGCCAGACCACGCCGGAGCTGGACAAGCTCAAGGACCAGCTGGCGATCTTCGACAACGTCATCACCCCGCGCCCCTACACCATCGAAGCCTTGCAGCAGGTGCTGACCTTCGCCGACGAAGAAAACCCCGACCTGTACCTCAAGACCCCGTCCCTGGTCAGCGTGATGAAGCAGGCCGGCTACAAGACCTACTGGATCACCAACCAGCAGACCATGACCAAGCGCAACACCATGCTCACCACCTTCTCCGAGCAGGCGGACGAGCAGGTGTACCTGAACAACAACCGCAACCAGAACGCCCGCCAGTACGACGGCGACGTGCTGGAGCCGTTCTCCAAGGCGCTGGCCGACGGCGCGCCGCGCAAGTTCATCGTGGTCCACCTGCTGGGCACCCACATGAGCTACCAGTACCGCTACCCGCCGAGCTACGACAAGTTCACCGACCGCAACGGCGTGCCGGCCGGCGTGCGTGACGACCAGGTACCGACCTACAACAGCTACGACAACGCGGTGCTGTACAACGACTTCGTGGTCTCGAGCCTGATCAAGGACTACGCCAAGACCGACCCCAATGGCTTCCTGCTGTACCTGTCGGACCATGGCGAAGACGTGTTCGACTCCGCCGGCCACAACACCCTGGGCCGCAACGAAGGCAAGCCGACCGCGCCGATGTACACCATTCCCTTCATCGCCTGGGCCTCGCCGAAGTGGAAGCAGGACCACGACTGGAACTTCGCCGGCGACCTCGGCCGCCCTTACAGCAGTTCGCACCTGATCCATACCTGGGCCGACATGGCCGGCCTGAGCTCCGACGAGCTGGACCGCAGCAAGAGCCTGGTCAGCGACAGCTTCAAGCCGCGCCCGCTGCTGATCGGCAATCCTTATGAGCGCAACGAGAAAGCCCTGATCGACTTCAGCCTGATGAAGCCCAAGGCGCCGCCACCCACCGCGGTGGTACAAAAATAAATCTCACAGAAATAAGCGATGCCAGAATAAGCCTTTTCCTACGGGGCTCACGCAGCCCCGTACTACCGGCCTTCAATGCCCCTTCATGGGGCATTGTTGTATCTGAAAGATAATAATTATTCTCGTTTAGCCTAAATACCCTTCCTCCTTTTCGTCTCAGTGCAAACGGATTTTTTCCCTCGACGACAAGGAGACGGCAGCGATGTTCGCGCCATTCACCCGTTCCATGACTTTGACATTCGGCCTGTGCGGCGCGGTTCTGAGCCCCGGGCTGCTGGCTGAAAACGAACCCGCGCAGAGTGCCGAGCCTGGAACCCAGGCCCTGGAGCTCGATGCCACCAGCGTCACCGCCCAGGGCCTGGGCGCGACCACAGAGAACACCGGTTCCTACACCACCGGCAGCATGAGCACCGCCACGCGCCTGAACCTGTCGATCAAGGAAACCCCGCAATCGGTATCGGTGGTGACCCGCCAGCAGATGGACGATTTCAAACTCGATACCTTGTCCGAGGTGCTGGGGCAAACCACCGGGGTGGTGGTCCAGCACCTGGACTCCGACCGGGTGATCTATTCCTCCCGCGGCTACTCCATCAACAACTTCCAGATCGATGGCATGCTCAACACCTTCAACCGCATGAAGTCCGATTCGGACACCATCATCTACGACCGCATCGAGGTGGTCCGCGGCGCCACCGGCCTGACCACCGGCGCCGGCGACCCTTCGGCCACGGTCAACATGGTGCGCAAGCGGCCGACCCACGAATGGGCAGCCAAGGCCGGCGTCAGTGGCGGCAGCTACGACAACTACTACAGCTACGTCGATGTCGGCGGCCCCCTGGGGTTCGACGGTCGCCTGCGCGGGCGCACGGTGCTGGCCTATCGTGACAGCCAGTCGTTTCGCGACCACTACCAGCTGCAGCGGGAAGTCGGCTACGGCATTCTCGAGGCCGACCTGACCGACAGCACCACCCTGGCCGTGGGCTACGACTACCAGGACAAGCAGGTCCAGGGCACCTCCTGGGGCACCGTGCCCTACTGGAACGCCTCGGGCGGCAAGGCCAACCTGCCGCGCGCCACCAACATGGCGGCGCACTGGAGTTCCTGGCCGCTCAAGGACAAGACCGCCTTCGCCACCCTCGACCAGCGCCTGGGCCACGACTGGCACCTGAAAGCCGCCTACACCCACCGCGACAGCGACAGCGACGGCAAGGTCTATTACGGCGGCGCCGGTTTCCCGGAAGCCGACCGCTCGGGCATGACCGCCTGGGCCAGCCATATGATCGGCACGCAGAAAATGCGCGTGTACGACTTCAACCTGGCCGGCCCCTACAGCCTGCTGGGCCGCGAGCATGAGTTGATGCTGGGCTACGGCGAGGCCGAGCGCCGCGAGTCGTCGCCTTACACCGTCGACGGCCCGACACCGCCGGGCTACGCCAGCATCACCGACTGGAAATACATGGGCGGCATCGCCAAGTTTCCCGACACCGTGACCAACCTGCCCGGCTCCGGCGACAGCACCCGGCAAAAGGCCGGCTACCTGGCCACCCGCCTGAGCCTGAGCGACGACCTGCATGCGGTGCTCGGCAGCCGTTACGGCAGCTGGAGCGCCCACAGCCGCTCTCGCAGCTACGACGCCAACAACCAGCTGACCCGCCTCGAGGACACCCGCCAGCAGCACAACGACATGTGGACGCCCTACGCCGGCCTGCTGTACGACCTCACCCCCGAATACACGGTGTATGTCAGCTACACCGACATCTTCAAGCCCCAGACCGAGCGCGACGCCAGCCGCAAATACCTCGAGCCGATAGTCGGCAGCAACTACGAGCTGGGACTCAAGGGCAGCCTGCTGGAGGAACGCCTGAACCTGGCCACCGCGGTGTTCTGGAGCAAGCAGGACAACGTCGCCGAACTGGACAGCTCGGTGCCGCCGGACCCGGTCACCGGCGAGGAGTTCTACAAGTCGGGCGGCAAAGGCGGCAAGGTCCAGGGGTTCGAGGCCGAGGTCTCGGGGGAAATCCTCCCGGGCTGGAACCTCGCCGCCGGCTACACCTACACCCACGCCCTGGACGGCGAAAAGCAGCGCGCCAACGGCGGCGAGCCGATGAACATGCTGCGCCTGTCCACGGCCTATCGCCTGCCGGGCCAGTGGCGGGCGCTGACCGTCGGCGGCAGCCTGAACTGGCAAAGCGAAATCTACGGCAGCAGCCGGCGGCCGGTGGGGCGCGACGGCGACGGGCGTATCGTCACCGAAAACACCCGCATCCATCAGCAGGCCTACAGCGTGGCCGGGCTAATGTCGCGCTACGAGTTCGACCCGCACCTGTCGGCCTCGCTCAACGTCACCAACCTGTTCGACAAGAAGTACTACGAACGGGTCGGCTTCTATAACGGCGTCTACTGGGGCGAACCGCGCACCATGACCCTGAGCCTGGACTGGAAGCTGTAACCCGCCCTTCTTCCTACACGGCCCATATCAGTGGGCCGTCAGTGCCTCTCATCCGGGATGACAGAATTGTCATCCCGCCTTCAGCGCCCTGTTAACCCCGCGTTAATAAGATCGCGCCATACTTCTATGACGGCTTCGTCACAGGGACGCGACGGAATTCCGATAACCGTCAATGGGACACCGCACATGAAAGCCTCCACACTCCTGCTCGCCGGTCTGATGATTGCCAGCTCGGGTGCAGCGTTCGCCGAAGGCGGCGCTGAACGCATGAAGCACTACTGGGACAACTTCCCCATCAGCCAGCAGATACCCCGCACCGATAGCGAACAGACATCCTCCGAGAGCGGGAAAAAACCCCAGGCACCCGTCGAGGATCCGAGCCGCACCCCTGCGCAACCGGACGCCTGAAACGCCCCGAGCTCTACTCCTCTCTGGCGATAATGCTCCTTTGGCAGAGAGGATCTTCCGGCGCCCTTTCACGGGCGCCTTTTTTATCGCCGTCGATATCAGCGACATGACCATGGGCTATCAACTTTCTGACGTCAAAATGACAATTACGCCATATAGGCAACCGTCACTGCCCGCTGTATTAATATAAGTTCCCGCTGAACTTAGACATATATTGAAACAGTAAATAACACATGATCAGTTTGCAGGAGCGAGCGGGCGGCGATCCGACTTGCCCGCGATGAACTTGAGAGCACCGCGCGTCTCCACTCGATACGCAGTAGCGTTAACGACCATCGCGAGCAAGCTTCACTCCTACAATGGATCACCTTACTTGGGGCAGTCAGTGACCGGCTGTCTAAAACAGGCACAAGCCATTGATATCAGGCACTTTAAATCTTGACCCTAAAGCCACTTCAGGCTTGAGCATTCCCTCACCCGAACGGCTGAGGCTATTTATCAGCTGCAACTTCGCGGGGTTTTATGGCTGGTCCAACAACAACTTCATATCCAGCGCCATTGAATTCTTTTTAATGATCAAGAGGTCACTTTTCCATGCGCATTCTGGTTGTCGAAGACGAGCGTAAAACTGCCGATTACTTGCATCAGGGGCTGACCGAAAGCGGTTATGTGGTCGACCGCGCCGCCACTGGTGTCGACGGGCTTTACCTGATCGAACAGCAAAACTACGAACTGGTGATTCTGGACGTCAACCTGCCGGAAAAGGACGGCTGGCAGGTGCTGGAAGACATGCGCAAGGACAGCAGCACCCGGGTGATGATGCTCTCGGCGCGCGGGCGCCTGGCCGACAAGGTCAAGGGACTGGACCTGGGGGCCGACGATTACCTGGTCAAGCCATTCGAGTTCCCCGAACTGCTGGCGCGGGTGCGCACCCTGCTGCGGCGCAGCGAGAACCTGCCGGCGACCGACACCCTGCGGGTCGCCGACCTCGAGCTCGACCCGCGCCGGCACCGGGCCTATCGCGGTTCGCGGCGCATCGACCTGACCACCAAGGAATTCACCCTATTGCAGGTGCTGATGCGCCAGTCGGGCGAGGTGCTGACCCGGACCCAGATCATTTCCCTGGTCTGGGACATGAACTTCGACTGCGACACCAACGTGGTGGAGGTCTCCATCAGCCGCCTGCGGGCGAAGATCGACGATGCCAGCGATATCAAGCTGATCCACACCATCCGTGGTGTCGGCTATGTCCTGGAAGTGCGCCAATGAAAGCCGCGCAACGCACCGCCAGCAGCCTGTCCATGCGCCTGGGGCTGACCGTCAGCCTGATGGGCGCCGGCCTGGTTTTACTGCTCGCGACCCTGGCCTACCTGGCCCTCAGCCATGAACTGGGCAGCCTGGCGCGGGAAAGCCTGGACAGCAAGCTCGAACAGATCCGCCACACCCTGACCAGCGACCTGAAGACCGGCGATATCGCCGCCCGCCCGCATTCGCTGCTGGACCTGGTAATGGGCCACGACAACCTGCACCTGAGCATTTTCGGCGCCGAGCCCCAGGCCGAAGCGCTGCTGAACATCGGCAATCGCAACCTGGGTCCGCTGCCCGAAGCCCTGACCCAGCCGGAAAGCCCGGCGTTCCTCGACTGGCTCGACAGCGCCGGCAACCGGTTGCTCAGCGCCTCCAGCCTGATAACCCTGCGCAATGGCGAACAGGTGCGGGTGGTGCTGTCCCTGGACCGGGCCAACGACCAGGCGCTGCTCAGTGCCTACCTGCGTTCCACGGTGATCGCCCTGCCCCTGCTGCTGATGCTGATCGGCATCGGCGCCTGGTGGGTGGTGCAGCGTGGCCTGGCGCCGTTGCAGCAGTTCAGCCGGGTCGCCGCCAAGGTCACCACCCAGGACCTGACCCATCGCCTGTCGCCGGACAACCTGCCACGGGAGCTGGCCGAGCTGGCCCACAGCATCAATTTCATGCTGCACCGGCTCGACGGCGGCGTGCAGCAACTCTCACAATTCTCCGACGACCTGGCCCACGAGCTGCGCTCGCCCATCACCAACCTGATGGGCAAGGCCCAGGTCACCCTGTCCCGGGAGCGCCCGCCGCACGAGTACAAGGCGGTGCTGGAGTCGAGCACCGAAGAGCTGGAGCGCCTGACCCGGATCGTCAGCGACATGCTGTTCCTCGCCCAGGTCAGCCATCCGGCGTCCCAGGTGGCGTTCGAAGAAATCTCCCTGGGCGATGAAGCGCGGCGGGTCATGGAACTGTTCGCCCTGAGCGCCGAGGAAAAACACCTGGGCATCAGCCTGTCCGGCGATGGCCTGGTGTACGGCGACCGCCTGATGATCCAGCGGGCGATCTCCAACCTGCTGTCCAACGCCATCCGTCACAGCCCCCGGGCGTCGAGCATTTCGATTCTGGTGGAGGAACACGATTCGAGCGTGTCGCTGTCGGTGGGCAACCCCGGCGCCGGTATCCCGGAGCAGCACCTGGAGCACCTGTTCGAGCGTTTCTACCGGGTCGACAGCAGCCGCTCGCGCGCCGAAGGCGGTA
Source organism: Pseudomonas sp. SBT1-2 (assembly GCF_028640875.1). NCBI lineage: Bacteria > Pseudomonadati > Pseudomonadota > Gammaproteobacteria > Pseudomonadales > Pseudomonadaceae > Pseudomonas > Pseudomonas sp. SBT1-2. Next base: position 73,219 of record NZ_JAQZAA010000106.1, read on the forward strand.
CGGGACTGGGCTTGGCGATCGTGCGTTCGATCATGAACCTGCATCAGGGGCGGACCGAGGTCAGCAGCGTACCGGGCAGTTTTACCTTGTTCCGCCTGGTGTTTGCCCGGCTCAATCATCCGCCGCGGGCGTAAGGCCCCTGGACGAACTGGGTACCAGGGCGTCCTGGGGCGTGAGTTCATCGGCCAGGGGTTTACAGGGTCTTGTTCCAGAACAGCATCCGGCCATGGCTCGGGTCGAGCATCGCATCGTCGAAGCCGAACTTGCGGTAGGACGCCTGGGCCACCGCGTTGCCCTCCAGCACTTCCAGGGTGATCTTGCAGCAGCCGCGCTGGCGGGCAATCTCCTCGACCTTCTGCAGCATTTTCTGGCTCAGGCCCAGGCCGCGGAATTTATCGATCACCGACACGTCGTGCACATTGACCAGCGGCCGGCCGGCAAAGGTGGAAAAACCCTCGAAGCAATTCACCAGCCCGGCCGGTTCGCCACCGACAAAGGCCAGCACGCTGAAAGCATGGGGGCGCTTGGCCAGTTCGCCGGGCAACTGCCGCAACAGATCGGCGTCCAGCGGCTGGCCGCCGCCCATCGGGTCCTGGGCATAGTGATTGAGCACCAGGGCGATTGCCTCGGCGTGTACCGGATTGGTGTAGCTGGCCTGGAGTACCAATACGTCTGCAACGTCCATGTCTGTCCTCAACAGTGATTGATCCGGGCGGGTCCCCGGGAGAGCGATTGTAAACACCGGCACATGACCAAACGAGCGGCTAGCGCGTCAAGCGCTACCGTTCTTTGTCCTCGACCGCCTCCGCGCCCCAGATCTGCGCTTCGCTCCAGCCCAGCTCGGCAAAATCCTCGGCGCGCAGGGCCGCCTCGCCCGCACAGAAAAACTCGTCCAGCTGCGGCGGCGCCACCCGGGTGCCGCTGAGCATGGCATGCACCTGGCCACGGTGATGCAACTGGTGCTCGAACAGGTGCGAAAGCATGCGCAGCCGGGTATCGCGCTGCGGCTTTTCCCGGGCGATGGTGACGATCCGCGCAAGGTCCACATCCCGTTGCTGCTCGCAATAGGCGATCAGCCGGCGGTCCACCAGCGCCTGTTCGCGCCGCAGGTCGGCGGCCTGGTCGAAAGGCTCCTCAATCTCGAAAAACACATAGCAGTCGGCCCGTGGCGCCTCGCCGCGCAGCTCCCGCTCCAGCGCGTCGACGTAGAACCAGTCGCAGGTGAGGATGTGGTTGAGGGTGGCTTTCAGGCTGGGAAAGAAGCTCACCCGCGGCGCCGCCAGCTCGCTCGGGGTGAGTATTTCCCAGGCCTTGCCCAGGCGGTGATTGGCCCAGGCGTTCTGGTAAGCCATGGTCAGCAGATGATGGGACAGGGGCTGGTTCACGGTCAGGTCTCCCGTGTGATGATCAGGCGTGTTCAGCCGAAACGCTGCAGCTGCATCTCCTTCAGACGACTGAGGGTACGGCGGAATGGAAACTCCAGGTAGCCCTCGGTGTACAAGGCCTCCATCGGCACCCGCGCTTCGAGGTACAGCGGCACCTTGCGGTCGTAGCACTCGTCCACCAGGGCAATGAACCGCCGCACGCTGTCATCGTGCACCGACAACTGCGGCAGCTCGCGATCGCCGGCCACCACTCGCTCGGCGCCGTCCTCGGTGCCCCGGGCAATCCGTCCCGGGCGCTGTTGCGCGCTGAGCTCGGGCACTTCGCTGAGCAGGATCGCGCTGAAACGGTCGCACAGGGCCATGAAGTCCATGGCGGCGAACGGCTGCTCGCACAGGTCGGCGAAACGACACCAGAGCACCCGCTCGCTGGCCTTGATCACCTGGACCTCGCGGTAGCCCACCGGCAGTACCGCACTGGACGCCGCCTGCCCCGCCGCCAGCTGTTCGAACACCGGGCCCAGGGCACTCGGTTGGCCGGCCGGGGTCAGCCAATAACGCTGGGTCAGCGCCCCCGGGTGCAGGCGATGGTCCTGGGCGCCGTCCACCGCCACCACCTGCAGATGCGCCTCGATCGCCGCGATTGCCGGCAGGAACCGCTCGCGGTTGAAACCGTCGGCATACAGCTGTTGCGGCGGCTGGTTGGAGGTGCAGACCATCACCACGCCCTGTTCGAACATCACCTGGAACAGGCGCCCGAGAATGATCGCGTCGCCGATGTCGTTGACGAACAGTTCGTCGAAACACAGCACCCGCACCTCTTCGCTCAGCTCGCGGGCCAGGGCTTGCAGCGGGTCGGCGGTGCCGGTCAGCTGGAATGAGCGCTGGTGGACCCAGCCCATGAAATGGTGGAAGTGCTGACGTCGCGCCGGCACCTCAAGGCTTTGATAGAACTGGTCCATCAGCCAGGTCTTGCCCCGGCCCACGGGGCCCCACAGATAGACCCCGGTGATCGATTTGCGCCCTTCATGCAGGGCGACATGGCACTGCTGCAGGGCCAGCATCGCCCGCTCCTGGGCTTCGTCGGCGACAAAACCGCGCTCCTGGAGGGCGTACTGATAGGCGCTGAGGGGAGAATCGAAAGGCATGGGGTCCACGCATCCGCAAATGGGCCGCGCAGTATGCCATGCCTCGCCTGGCGACCGCTGCGTCGGGATGCCGCCCAGGTCGATCGCAGCCTCGCTGTCGCTCCGCAGCGGCTACAAGGAACACGGCGCCTGTGTAGCCGCTGCCGAGCAGCGCGAGGCTGCGATCGGCAACGCAGTGGCCGCAATCCGGGCCGCGCGTTCTACCTGATACACCGCGTGCCCAGGTTTTGCGGCAACTGCTTTGCCGATCGCAGGCTTCGCCAGCGGCTACAGCGAGCGCGGGCGCGACGGCTACAGCGAGATATCCAGCCGGGCGATCTTGCCCTGCTCGTCGAGGCGGAACACGTAGCGCAACTCCAGCGGGCTGCCGGGGAAGCTGCCGGAAATCAGGTTGTCCACCAGCACCTTGCCGGTGCGCTGCTGGACCTTGAGCACCTCGAGCCGTGGCTGGTAACGGCGGGCAGTGTCCTCCATCCATTGGGCGATGGCGCGGGTGCCGGCCTGATGCTGGCCCTCATCGAACACCTGGGCGTCTTCGGCGAAGAAACTGGCGACCGCCGAACTGTCACGACCATTGGTGGCTGCAAGGTAGGCGGCGATGGCCGGTGCGAGAGAAGTGGCTGTGCTGGACATGGTACTGCGGCTCCTTGTTTATCGTTGCGGGAGCCATGCTAAAACGCCGTCGCGTCAGTTCTTGTCAGGAGTGAAACGCCCGGCATCGTCCAGTTGCATGCGCTGGCGCCAGGTGCGCAACAGGTCGCTGCGGCGCCCCGGATATCGCTGGCCCTGCTCGCTCGCGGCGGCGATCCGGTCGGTGCGAAAGGTGCGGAAATCATCGCGCAGCTCACACCAGGCGACTATCACCCGCGCCTCGTTCATAAAGCCCAGGGCCAGCGGCCAGATCAGGCGCTGGCTGGGGGTCTTGTTCACATCGGCGTAATCGATGTGCAGCTTGGCCTGCTCGCGGATCGCCTGGCGAAACACGTTCAGCGGCACCACGTTTTCCGGGTAGCAATAAGCCGGCGGGCCGGGCAGCACCGTCGGGTTGTGCAAGGCTTCCTGGGCCGCCGGGGCCAGCACCGCGGCGATCTTCGCCAGGGCATCGGCGGCGGCCTTGCCCAGCACCTCGTCGCCACGCTGGTCGACATAACGCAGGCCGAGGACGATGGCTTCGGTCTCGTCGGCGTTGAGCATCAGCGGTGGCAGGAACAGGCCGCTGCGCAGCACATAGCCGATCCCCGCCTCGCCATGGATCGGCGCGCCCAGGGCCGTCAGCTCGGCGATGTCGCGGTACAGGGTGCGCTCGGACACCTCCAGCTCGGCCGCCAGCGCCGCGGCGGTCACCGGGCAGCGCTTGCCGCGCAGCACTTGCAACAGGGTCAACAAACGAGTGGTGCGCGACACGTCATCAGGCTCGGCAGGGAAGGATCGGCGCAGCTTAACAGAGCCCCCTGTCAGGATCTGTCAGTAGCGAACTCTGACCTCGCTGGAGAAACGCGGTGTCTGGTTTGGCGAGCGCTTTGTCGGAATGCCGCCCAGCTCGATCGCAGCCTCGCTGACGCTCGGCAGCGGCTACGGACGCGGTGCCTTTGTAGCCGCTGCCGAGCCCGCGAGGCTGCGATCGGCAACGCAGTTGCCGCAAAACCTGAGTCCGCGGTGGATCAGGAGGAACGCGCGGCCTGTAGTGCGTTGTGGCGCGGCGTTAAATCAACCCTTCTGGCCCCGACGCCTTTCTGGCATCCTGCGCCTCCATTTTTCTGACCGGGTCCGCAGATTTTGCCTTACGTCCTCCGACAGCCCGCGTCGCGCCCCTTTTCTCCACGTGTTTCATGCCCTATCGACACGTCATTGGCAGGCTTTTCCCATGACCGCACCTGATCGCTCCACGCCGCGCTACAAGTCCGACCTGATCTATGGCCTGGAGGACCGCCCGCATTTCAGCGCGGCGATCTTCGCCGCGCTGCAACATGTGCTGGCGAGCTTTGTCGGCATCATCTCGCCGACCCTGATCTTCGGCGGCGTGCTGGGCCTGCAGAACGAAACGCCCTACCTGATCAGCATGGCGCTGTTCGTCTCGGGCCTGGGCACCTTCGTCCAGGCCCGGCGCCTGGGGCCGATCGGCTCCGGGCTGCTGTGCGTGCAGGGCACCAGTTTCTCCTTTATCAGCGTGCTGCTCAGCGCCGGCCTGATGGTCAAGGGCCGCGGCGGCAGCAACGAGGAAATCCTCTCGACCATCTTCGGCATCTGCTTCTGCGCGGCCTTTATCGAGATGTTCCTCAGCCAGTTCATCGGCAAGCTGCGCAAGCTGATCACTCCGGTGGTCACCGGCACCATCATTACCCTGATGGGCCTGTCGCTGATCAAGGTGGCGGTCACCGACATGGCCGGCGGCTTCGGCGCGCCGGACCTGGGCGCCGCCAGCAACCTCGGCCTGGCCGCCCTGGTGCTGCTGACCATTGTGGTACTCAACCGCTTCAGTCATCCGATGCTGCGCCTGGGCTCGATCGTCATCGGCCTGACCCTGGGCTTCGTGGTCGCCTGGCTGCTGGGCCGGGTCGACCTGGCGACGATGCCGGAAGTACCGATGGTCAGCGTGCCGGTGCCGTTCAAGTACGGTTTCTCCTTCGACCTGATCGCTTTCATTCCGCTGGCGGTGATTTTCCTGATCTCGCCCCTGGAAGCGGCCGGCGACCTGACCGCCAACTCGATGATTTCCCAACAGCCGGTCAAGGGCCCGCTGTACATCAAGCGCATCAAGTCCGGGCTGCTGGCCGACGGTTTCAACTCGATGGTGGCGGCGGTGTTCAACAGCCTGCCGATGGTCACCTTCGCCCAGAACAACGGGGTGATCCAGCTGACCGGCGTGGCCAGCCGCTACGTGGCGTATTTCATTGCCGGCCTGCTGGTGCTGCTGGGGCTGTTCCCGGTGATCGGCGCGGTGCTGCAACTGATGCCCAAGCCGGTGCTGGGCGGCGCGACCCTGATTATGTTCGGCACCGTGGCCGTGGCCGGGATCAAGATCCTCGCCGAAGCCGGGCTGCATCGACGCAACGTGCTGATCGTGGCGATTTCCCTGGGCATGGGCCTGGGCGTGGCGGCGGTGCCGGAAGTCCTGCGCGAACTGCCCAAGGCGCTGCACAACATCTTCGAATCGCCGATCACCGTGGGCGCGATGTGCGCGATCCTGCTGAACATCTTCCTGCCGGAAGAGTTCATCGAGCTGGAAGAAGACGAGTTCGACCCGGAAGCGGCGACCCTCAAGGTCATGCAGGACCCGGATGTAAGCGCCAAAGCCAACGCGTAAGCGCAATGTGTTTCTGTAGGAGCGAAGCTTGCTCGCGATGGCGTCGGTGGCGACACCACCAGACGGCAGGCCTCAAGCTCACTACCAGCCCTACCGGCCTCATCGCCGGCAAGCCTGGCTCCTACAGAAGATGGCGCCCCTCAAGCAACCTTCGGTTTGTGGTGCAGACCCGGGCGCGATAGATTCAACACTGCCTTCTTTCTTTGCAGAGAGCTTCCAATGCGCAGATTCCTCGGCCTCACCCTTTCCTTGCTGTTGCTCAGCCTGAGCGCCTGCGCCCTGTTTCCCCAGCACGATCCGCTGAATATCAATGTGGTCGGCATCGAACCCCTGCCCAGCCAGGACCTGGAAGTGCGCTTCGCCGTCAAGCTGCGCCTGCAGAACCCCAACGAAACCGCGATCAACTACAACGGCGTGGCCCTGGACCTGGAGGTCAACGGCCGGCCGCTGGCCTCCGGGGTCAGCGACCAGAGCGGCAGCATCGGGCGTTTCTCCGAGGGTGTGCTGGTGGTGCCGGTCAGCGTCTCGGCCTTCGCCGTGCTGCGCCAGACCCTGGGCCTGAGCCAGACGCAAAGCCTCGACGACCTGCCCTACGTGCTGCGCGGCAAGCTCGCCGGCGGCCCGTTCGGCACTATGCGTTTCGTCGAGAAAGGCCAGCTGAGCCTGCCGAAAACCGCCAACTTCACCTGGTAATCGCACGCTTCCCTGTAGCCGCTGGCGCAGCCGTCGCCAAGCCTGCCAACGGGTTTATCCAGACAGACCACGGACTCAGGCTTTGCGGTTGCTACGTCGGAATGCCGCCCAAACCGAGCGCAGCCTCGCAAGCTCGGCAGCGGCTACACAAGCACCGCGTTCCTGTAGCCGCTGGCGCAGCCTGCGATCGGCGGCGCAGCCGTCGCCAAGCCTGCCAACGCGTTTATCCAGACAGACCGCGGACTCAGGCTTTGCGGTTGCTGCGTCGGAATGCCGCCCAAACCGAGCGCAGCCTCGCAGGCTCGGCAGCGGCTACACAAGCACCGCATTCCTGTAGCCGCTGGCGCAGCCTGCGACCGGGTGCGCAGCACCCGCAACCGGCCGCAATGCTCCCGCCGCCCTTAGAACACCGACCAGCCGATGCGCTGGCTCAGCAATTCCAGCGCCGCCATGCCCACCAGGGAATTGCCCGCCGCGTTCAATTCCGGTGACCACACGCACACCGTGAACTGCCCCGGCACCACCGCGACGATGCCGCCACCCACGCCGCTCTTGCCCGGCAGGCCGACGCGGTAGGCGAAATTGCCGGCTTCGTCATACAGGCCGCTGGTGGCCATGATCGAGTTGACCTGCTGGGTCTGGCGCGCCGTGAGGATCTGCTCGCCGCTGTGCTTGCAGAAACCGTCGTTGGCCAGGAAGCAGAAGGCCCGCGCCAGGTCGACGCAGCTCATGCGCAGCGCGCAGTGGCTGAAGTAGCTGCGCAGCACCGACTCGACATCGTTGTGGAAGTTGCCGAAGGACTGCATCAGGTAGGCCATCGCCGCATTGCGCGCGCGGTGCTGGTATTCCGAATCGGCGACGCGGCCGTCCACCAGCACCTGCATGTTGCCGGACAGACGCCGCACAAAATCGCGCATGGACAGCGCCGGCGCGGCGAAACGCGACTGGTTGATATCGCAGATCACCAGCGCCCCGGCGTTGATGAACGGGTTGCGCGGACGGCCACGCTCGAACTCCAGCTGCACCAGCGAGTTGAAAGGCTGTCCGGAAGGCTCATGCCCCAGGCGCTGCCAAATCGCCTCGCCGGAATGGCCGATGGCCTGCACCAGACTGAACACCTTGGAAATGCTCTGCACCGAGAACGGCGTATCGGCGTCGCCGGCGCTGAACACCTGGCCATCGTTGCCATACACGGCAATCCCCAGCTGGTTGGCCGGCACGTCGGCCAGCGCCGGAATGTAGCTGGCCACTTTGCCCTGGCCAATCAGGGGACGGACCTCGTCGAGGATCTCGTTCAACAACGCTTGCATGTTCAGACTCGCACTTCGTGCCTCGCACCGCCGCGAAGCTACCGCTGCTAGACGCACGCCGCCGGGTCGAGAACACAGTTGTCGTGGTTATCCCTCATACGGCCCTCACACGGCCCTCGTACAGCTCCCCGCGCGGGCGAAAAACCGGCGATAAAAATCGCCCGCGGACCGCGCATTTTTGATCGGGCAGAGCCGCAGCTGATAGGCTTTCCCCTACATTCGACAGGGAGCGCTCATGGATCTCAACGCCGCCAGGATGTTTGTCAGCGTGGTCCAATGCGGCAGCATTTCGTCCGCCGCCAACCTGCTGCAACTACCGCTGGCCACCATCCGCCGGGGCATCCGTGAACTGGAACGCAGCCTCAACGTGCAACTGCTGGAACGCTCCGCCCGCGGCACCCGGCTGACCGCCGCCGGCAGCCAGCTCTACGAACACGCCAGCCGCGGTATCGAGGCCCTGGCCGAGGGCGAACAGGCTGTCAGAAATGATCGAATTCACTTGCAGGGCCGCCTGAGCGTGTCGGTGCCGGCGGCGTTCGAGAGCTGGTGGAAACTGCTGGCCGAGTTCCAGCGGCGCCATCCCGAGGTCCAGGTCGCGGTCTACACCAGTGAGCGGGAAAGCGACCTGGCGCAGGATGGGGTCGACGTCGCCCTGCGCGTCGGGCCGCTGTTCGACGAGGATCGCCCGGCGCGCCTGCTCGGCAGCTACCGGCATATGCTGGTCGCCAGCCCGCTGCTACTGGAGCGCCTCGGCACCCCGCAAACCCCTGCCGACCTTCGCGGTTTTCCCTGCGCCGTCTGGTCGCGCCATGCCGATGCCCGGGAACAGTGGCAACTGGGCGACCAGTCCTACAGCCCCGACCCGCTGTTCGCCGCCAATGATTACCTGCACCTGCGCCAGCTGGCGCTGACCGCCAAGGTGGTCACCGAGCTGCCGGCTTTTCTCGCCGCCGAAGCGCTGCGCGACGGTCGCCTGCACGCCCTGCTGCCCCGCCTGCCGATGCCCGAACAACAGCTGCACCTGCTTTACCCGAACCAGCGCCCGCCCTCGAACATCGTCCGCGCCTACCTGGATTTCGCCCAGGACTGGCTGGTGGAGAACCCCTTGCCCGACCCGCACTGAGCGAGCGCTGATGCAGATCAGCCCAGGGCTGCCGCTCTGCCAGTAAACTACCCCCCTCACCCCGGCTGCGCCCTCACCCGCCCGCAGCCCATCCTGTGCGCCGACACTGGCGCCATCTTTCTGGAGGTGTCCCCCTTGAAAACCTGGTACTCGGTGGTCGGCGTCCTGCTGATCACCACCCTCACCGTGCTGCTGGAAATCCCCAGCGATAGCTGGCTGACCTCCGCCACCCTGAGCCTGGTCCTCGGCGCCACGGCGCTGGCCTATATGGCCCTGTCCTGCCTGCTGGCCAGCCGCTGGCGCTGGGTCGAGCGGCTGTTCGGCGGCCTCGACCGGGTCTATGAAAGCCACAAGTGGCTGGGCATCTGGGCGCTGGTCTTCGCCAGCTATCACCTGGTGTTCAAGGCCAACCTGGATCTCTGGCAAAGCGTGCCGATCATCGAGCTGTCCAAGTACTGGACGCGCATGGTGCGGCAGCTGAGCTACGTCGCCCTCGGCCTGATCGTGCTGCTGGCGCTGAACCGCAACATTCCCTACGGCCAGTGGCGCTGGTGGCACAAGCTGTCCGGGCCGCTGTTCGCGATCGTCATCCTGCACTGGCTGAGCTTCAAGTCGCCGATCGCCCTGGACAACCCCTCGGGCATCTGGCTCACCGCACTCTGCGGCCTGGGCCTGCTTGGCGCCCTGTACAAGCTGCTGCTCTATCCGTTGCTGGCCAAGGCCGGCGAATACCAGGTCAGCGCGGTGACCCTGGAGAAAAACTCCCTGCACCTGGAGCTGACCCCGCTGCACCGCGGCTTCGCCTTCAAGGCCGGGCAGTTCGCCTTTCTCGCCATGCGCGAAAAAGGCCTGCGTGAACCGCACCCCTTCACCATCGCCAGCGCCCACGCCAGCGACGGGCGCATCGAGTTCGTGATCCGCGCCCTGGGCGACTACACCCAGAAGCTGCGCCAGCAGGTCAAGGTCGGCATGCTCGCCGACCTCTACGCGCCCTATGGCCGCTTCAAGCGCCGGCTCGATGCCGGCCGGGAGATCTGGATCGGCGGTGGCGTGGGTATCTCGCCCTTTATCTCCTGGCTGCAGGATGCCGCCGCCGGGCGCTTCGACCGGGCGACCCTGGTCTACTGCTGCAACCCGTCACGGGCCTTCCCCAGCATCGAAACCTTGCAGGGCCTGGCCGAGGAACGCGGGGTGGATTTCATCGGCCACACTGACGGCGCCGACCGCCTGGGCGAAACCCTGAAACGGCTGGCCAGCGAAACCGATCCGCAACAGATCCAGATCAGTTTCTGCGGGCCCAAGGGCTTGCTCGCGCGGGTCAAGGCGTTGATGCGCGAACACGCGATCCCCGAGCGCAACCTGCACTACGAGTTCTTCGAGTTCCGCTGAACACCCTCAAGCCCGGCGCGGCTCATGCAGCATCAGCCGCACCACCAGCGCCGCGACCAGGGTGATGGCGATCAGCGCATACAGCAGCCAGGTGAAGGCCTTGGCGTACAGCCCGAGCAACAGCTCCCGGCCCAGCTCGGGCACCAACGCTGCGCTGGCCTGCAGGTTGCCGCTGGCCAGCTGCTGGGCGGCCAGCGGCAGTTGCGGATGTTCTGGCAGTGCCGCAGCCATGGACAGTTGCAGCAAGCCGGCCAGCAGGGCCACCACCAGGGCCAGGGCAATGCCTTCGCCCGCCACCCGGGTGGTGCTGAAGATGCCGGTGGCCATCCCCGCCCGTTCCTTGGGCACCACACTGACCGACAGCCCGTCCATCAAGCCCCAGGGCAAACCGGCACCGAGGCCGATCAGCAGCATGGGCAAGACATTGGCCGCCGGCGCCTGCCCCGGGGCGATCCGGCTGAGCAGATAGAGCCCGAGCGCGGCAATCACCAGGCCGACGCTGGATAGAGTCCCGGCGCTGAACCAGCGGGTCAGCCACGCCGCCAGCAACGGCACCACCACCATAGGTGCGGACAAGGCGATCATCATCAAGCCGGCATCGATCTCGCTGTAGCCTTCCACGCCGATAAAGCGGATCGGCAGCAGGATCAGCAACACCACGAAGCAATAGCAGGTGGCGATCGGCAGCAGCTGCACGCCGATAAAGCGCGGGTAACGAAACAGCGACAGGTCGAGCATCGGCCGCTTGACCCGCAGCTCCACCACGATGAACAGCAACAACGCCAGCAGAACCACCAGCAGCAGGCCCCAGACCACCGGGCTGCCCCAACCGCTTTGCGGCGCCTGCAAGATGCCCCAGGTCAGCGCCACCAGCGCCGCGGTGAAACTCAAGGTGCCGGGCCAGTCGACACCCGCCGCGTCCGGGTCGCGGGACTCCTGCATGCGCGGCACGCCGAACAGCAGCGACAGGCCGCCGATCAAGGTCCCGGAGACGAAGATCGAGCGCCAGCCGTAGGCCTCGATCAGCACCCCGGCGAGGATCGGCCCGAATGCCAGGCCGACGCCGAAGGTGGTGCCCAGCAGGCTGAAGGCGCGGGTCCGCGCCGGGCCCTCGAACTCCTGGGCCAGGGCCGCCGAACCGCCCGCCAGCGCCGCCGCGCCGGCCAGCCCCTGCACGGCCCGCAACAGGTCGAGCCAGAGCACCGAAGGCGCGAAGGCCAGGGCCAGCGACGTCAGGGCGAACAGGCCGACACCGAGGCTGAACACGCGCTTGCGCCCGTACTCGTCGGCCAGGGTGCCAGCGGCCATCAGTACGCTGCCGAAACTCAGCATGAAGGCATTGGTGATCCAGCTCAGGGCCAGGGGGCCACCGCCCAACTCGCGGCCAATGGCCGGGGTCGCCACCGCCACGCCGACGAAGGTCAGCGGCAGGATCAGCGCCGCCAGGCATACCGCGGCCAGCACCGCGTAGGAAGAACCGCCCGCGACAGCGTCAGCGAACGCGGCAGGCACATCGGTTGGCGAATTCATCGGCACCTCAGGGGGAAACGTTAAAGTGCGATCAATGGTAGATTCGCCGCAATCACCCACAAACAGGGCTCAAGTCCGTTCTTTACGGACATAAACGCTCCAATCGAGATCCCCATGGACAACCTCAGTGGCATGCTGGCCTTTGTGCGCACGGTAGAGGCCGGCAGTTTTGTCGGCGCGGCGGAACGCCTGGGCCTCTCCGCCTCGGCGGTGGGCAAAAGCCTGGCCCGCCTGGAAGAACGGCTCGGCGTGCGCCTGCTCAATCGCAGTACCCGGCGCATCAGCCTGACCGACGAAGGCACGCTGTTCTTCGAACGTTGCCAGCGCATCGTCGGCGAGGTGGAGGACGCCGAGGCCGAGCTCGCGCGCATCAGCGACAAGCCCCGCGGCAAGCTGCGGGTCAGCCTGCCCGCGATCGGCTATCGCATGCTGCTGCCGATCCTGCCGGAGTTCGCCGAACGCTACCCGGACATCGAGCTGGACCTGGATTTCAATGACCGGCTGATCGACGTGATCGCCGAAGGCGTCGACGCGGTGATCCGCAGTGGCGAGCTGGCGGACTCCCAGCTCAAGTCCCGCACACTGGGGCCGTTCCGCTTCGTGCTGGTCAGCGCCCCGCACTACTTCGCCCGCCATGGTGTGCCCGAGTGCCCCCGGGACCTGGAGCGGCATGCCTGCCTGCGCTACAAGTTTCCCGGCACCCCGCAGCTACAGGAGTGGAAACTGCGCCTGCCCAACGACGCGCCGCCGCTGGTGCTGCGCAGCGCCCTGACCAGCAACAACCTGGAGTCACTGATCTTCGCCGCCACCCAGGGCCTGGGCCTCGCCTTCGTGCCGGATTTCGTGGTGCGCCCGGCGCTGGCCGACGGCTCGCTGGTGTCGGTGCTGGACGACTATCAGATCGACAGCGGCAAGTTCTCGGTGCTCTGGCCCGGCAGTCGACATCTGCTGCCGAAACTGCGAGTGTTCGTCGACTTTCTCAGCGAACGCCTGGTGTTGGGCGGACGCTGAAAAACCACACCGGATCCACACAAGGAATGTGCTGCGAACATGAAGCCGATCCCCACCCTCTACACCGAACGCCTGATCCTGCGCCCGCTGGAGCTGGCTGACGCGGATGCCATCCAGCAGCAGTTTGCGCACTGGGAAGTGGTGCGTTATCTCAATGCGCGGGTGCCCTGGCCCTATCCCGACGATGGCGCCCTGACGTATCTGCGCGACCTGGCGCTGCCGGCCATGGAGCGCGGTGAGGAATGGCACTGGTCGATCCGCCTGAACAGCGCGCCGGAGCAACTGATCGGCAATGTCAGCCTGATGGACCAGACCGACAACAACCGCGGCTTCTGGCTGGCTCCGGCGTGGCAGGGCCAGGGCTACATGAGCGAGGCCAGCGCGGCGGTCACCGAGTACTGGTTCGAAGTGTTGGGGCGCGAGCTGATGCGGGTGCCCAAGGCCACGCCGAACCTGGCCTCGCGACGGATTTCCGAACGCGCGGGCATGCGCCTGATCCGCAGTGACGAAGACGACTTTGTCTGCGGGCGATTGCCCCGTGATATCTGGGAAATCACCCGCGAGCAATGGCGTCGCCTCAGATGAAACGCACGCCGGCCTTGGCCCGTTCGTCCACCGTCAGCTCGAACACATCCGGGCGCGCATAGTGGCCGACCACGTCGTAGTCGTAGCGCGCCCGCACCAGCTCGTCAGTGTCGATCTGCGCCGTCAGCAGGCCGGCACGGCCCACCAGCGGCCCGGCCAGCACCTCACCCATGGGCCCGACAATCACACTGCCGCCGGCAATCAGCGGGCGCTCGGCCGGCCAGTTGGCGATCTCCAGCCCCAGTTCCTGGGGTGACGCCTGTACCTGGCAGGCGCTGACCACGAAGCAGCGGCCTTCATGGGCGATGTGGCGCATGCTGACCTGCCACATCTCGCGCTCGTCCACGGTTGGCGCGCACCAGACGTCCACGCCCTTGGCGTACATCGCGGTGCGCAGCAATGGCATCATGTTTTCCCAGCAGATCACCGCGCCGACCCGGCCGACCTGGGTGTCCAGCACCGGCAGGGTCGAACCGTCGCCCTTGCCCCAAATCAGGCGCTCGGTGCCGGTCGGCATCAGCTTGCGGTGCTTGCCCACCAGGCCGTGCTGCGGGTCGAAATACAGCGCCGTGCAATACAGAGTGCTGCCGGCGCGCTCGATCACCCCCAGCACCAGGTTGGCCCCGGTGCGCGCCGCCAGGCCGGCCAGGGCCTCGGTCTCCGCGCCCGGCACCTCGACGGCGTTGGCGAAATAACGGGCGAAGGCGTCGCGGCCCTCCGGCAGGCGATAGCCGAGCTGGGTGCCGAAGCCTTCGCCCTTGGGGTAGCCGCCGAGCAAGGCTTCGGGCATCACCACCAGCTGCGCACCGGCCTCGATGATGGCGGCTTCATAGGACAGGATCTGCTCCAGGGTATCGGCCTTGCCCCCAGGCAGGGAGCCGATCTGCAACGCGGCGACAACGGACTTGGACATCGGGAAAACTCCTGTGGCGATGAAGTGTTGCCCATTGTCCGGCGCTCGCCGATCATGCAGAAAGCCCCTTCTGATACTGAATGATATGAACCAGATGAATATCGCCCAGGTCGATCTCAACCTGCTCAAGGCCTTCGAAGCCCTGCATGACGAATCCAGCGCCAGCCGCGCCGCCCTGCGCCTGGGCGTCACCCAGTCGGCCATGAGCGCGGCGCTGCGACGCCTGCGCGAGCTGTACGGCGATCAGTTGTTCGTGCGCACCGGGCGTGGCCTGGCGCCGACCCTGCGGGCCAACCAGCTCAAGCCGGTGGTCAGCGAGGCCCTGAACAAATGCCGGCAGAGCCTGGCCATGGTCGATCCCCATGCCAGCCATTATCAGGGCCGCTCGGTGGCGATCGGGCTGTCGGACGATTTCGAGATCGCCTACGGCCGGCGCCTGATCGAGGAAGTCGCCCGGCGGGCGCCGAAGCTGCGGCTGATCTTTCGCCAGAGCCACAGCCAGATCGTCGGCGAAGCGCTGTTGCAGCGCAGCATCGACCTGGCCATCAGCGCCGGCGGTTTCGCCGAACGCATGCTCAGCCGCCAGGTATTGGGGGAAGGTGGTTATCTGTGCCTGGCGGACCCGGCGAGCCTGAGGCCCGGACAGCAGGCCATCGACCTCGACGAGTTCGTCGCCCGCGAGCATGTGCTGGTGTCGTCGCAAGGGTTTATCGGGATTACCGACGAGGGTCTGGCGGCCCTGGGACTGAGTCGCCAGGTCTGCGCCTCGACCACGCATTTTGCCGCGCTGCCCCATCTGCTCAAGGGCAGCCAGGCGGTGGCGACCATTCCGGCCCACGCCGCGCGAAGCATCGCCGAACTGACCGGGCTGGCGCTGCTGCCCTGCCCGCTGGACCTGCCGCGCTACCCGATCGAGCTGGGCTGGCGCACCAGCGCGCAGATCGATCCGGTGGTGCCGAAAGTGCGCGAGGCGATCGTCGCCAGCTTCGAGCTTACTTGTTCGCCGCCATCAGGCGATTGACTTCACTGCGCACCATGTTGGCGTATTCGGGCGGCGACATGCCGTCGAGCTCGGCACGCACCCATTCGGCCCATTTGCCCTTGCGCTTGCCGCGCTCGCCGAACAACCGTGCGGCTTCGCCCTTGGCCTTGCCCAGGTTGCTCTGCCACAGCTCGAACAGACGGGACTTTTCATCTTCGATCTCTGCACGCTCGGCGAGAGTCTTGTTGGCCAGATTGAAGCTCATGGGAATTTCCTGCTGCGTAAAATAGCCGACATCTTACACTGTGACGGCTGGGGTTTTCCTGCCGGCATGGCGCGGGTGGAGAAAATATCTGCAACTTTTCGCCAGCCCCACGACTCCATTGTTCATCGCATCACTGACCCGCAAGGAGTAACTCAATGGCTCGTAAAACTGCTGCGCAAGCGGCTGACGAACAAATCAAGGACCAGGAATTCAGCGAGCTCCAGGCGTTGATCGAGGAATCGGAAAAGCTTCTGAAAAGCAGCGCATCGCTGGTCGGTGAGGAAGGCGAAAACCTGCGCCAGCAGGTCGGGTTGAAACTCAAGCAGGCGCTGGACTCGGTGTCCAGCGTGCGCGAGCGCAGCAAGCCGGTGGTGGAAGCCACCGAGCAGTACATCGGCGGCCACCCGTGGCAGACCGTGGCCATCTCCGCCGGCGTCGGCCTGGTGGTGGGCCTGTTGCTGGGGCGTCGTTCGTAACAAGCCTCGCCGCCCGATGAGAAAAGGACCAGGCCAGCGTCATGCTCGCCTGGTCCTTGCGTTTTGAAACCGCGTTTTAAAACCCGGCCAACTCCCGCAGTTGCTTGAGCTCCGCAGCGTCCAGGGCAATCCCCTCGCGCAGGGACTTTTCCCGCTGGCGATGGCGGCGATCCCCCGGCAGGCGCTTGAGCCCTACGCCGTGCATCTGCCGGATCAGCTCCTGGCTGCGCTCGGCGAAATTCTGCCCGGCGCCCTTGCTCGGATCGATGACAATCAACAACTGGCCAGTCCAGGGCGTCTTCGCGCCGGGATGGTTGGACCAGTCGAACTCGAACGAGAAATGGCCACCGGTCAGCGCCGCCGCCAGCAACTCGACCATCATCGACAGCGCCGAACCCTTGTGCCCGCCGAACGGCAGCAGCGCGCCGCCTTCGAGGATGGCTTTCGGGTCGTCGGTGGGCTGGCCGAGGCCGTCCACGCCCATGCCCGGCGGCAGGCGTTCGCCCTTGCGCGCGGCGATCTGTACGTCGCCATGGGCGATGGCGCTGGTGGCCAGGTCGAAGACGATCGGATCGCCAGCGGCCTGGGGCGCGGCAAAGGCGATCGGGTTGGTGCCGAACAACGGCCGATCGGCGCCGTGGGGCACCACGCAGGTCATGCTGTTGACCACGCTCAGGGCGACCAGCCCTTCCTCGGCGAATGGCTCGACGTCCGGCCACAGCGCGGCGAAATGATGGGAGTTGCGGATGGCCAGAATGGCGATCCCGGCGTGGCGCGCTTTCTCCACCAGCAGCGCCCGCGCCGCCGCCAGCGCCGGTTGGGCGAAACCGTTACCCGCATCGACCCGGACAAAGGCCGGGGCCACGTCTTCGACCACCGGCACGGCCTTGCCATTGACCCAGCCGCTATTGAGGGTCGATACGTAACCGGGAATACGGAACACGCCATGACTGTGGGCGCCGTCGCGTTCGGCAGCGGCACAGTTCTGCGCCAGGCAACGCGCCACTTCGGCGCTGGTGCCATGGCGCAGGAAGATCGTTTCCAGCAGCGTCACCAGTGCCTCGAGCGACAGGTGTTCCTGCGGTGTTTCAACAGCCGGGGGTGATACAGACATCTGGAGCTCCGGATTAATTATTGGAATGGGCTACAGCGTATGAAGATGCACGTGGGTGAGTGCGCCCGACGATTAAACAACGCTTTGCGCGCGCCCTGTCAACCAGGCCATGACCTCGCACAGGCGATGCCAGGAACTGACAGAGTAGCCGCGAACAGGCTGTCAGCCGAGGATGGCAAACAAAGGTGGCAGTAGCGATGACAGCCGACCGTGTGTTTTTGATCATTTTTTCACTCCAACTGTGGATACTGCTGGCCAAAGCCCGGTGTTGCAGGGGCTTCGAGGCAAAAATAAGTGCCACTTTTGATAGGCATCAGCCATGACGGCGGTTCTACAAGGCTGGCTGCGAAGGGTAGAATGCGCGAAACCAGGAAGAGCCAATGAGCGAACAGCACCTTACAGAAGCCGAATACGACGCCATCACCGATGCCGCCGCGCAGTGGTGCATGCGTCTGCATGCCGCGGACTGTACGGCCGCCGAACGCCAGGCCTTCGAGCAATGGCGCGACGCCCACCCGCTGCATGCCTTCGAATACGAAGCGATGCGGGAAATCTGGGAAGTCGCCGACCATCTGCCACGTCCGCCAGCCACCACCGTCCTGCCCCTGGCGCCACGCAAACCCTGGCGCGCCTATGGCATGGCCGCGGCGATCAGCGCCCTGGCCCTGCCCCTGGCCGCCTACAGCGGCTGGAGCCTGGGCTGGCTGCCCTCCTCCTACGAACATTTCCAGGCCGACGGCAGCATGCGCCAGGTGACCCTGGCCGATGGCAGCCAGGTCGAACTCAACCTGGGCACCGAGCTGACCTACAGCAACTACAAGGATCAGCGCCGGGTCACCCTGAAAAAAGGCGAAGCCTTCTTCAAGGTCAGCCATGACAGCAGCCACCCGTTCGTGGTCAAGGCCGCCAGCGGTGAGGTCCGGGTCACTGGCACCCAGTTCAACGTCTGGATGTACGAGGATCAGGTACGGGTCACCCTGCTCGAGGGTTCGGTGCTGGTGAACAGCGACAACAGCCACCCCGATGGCGGCTTCCGTCTCGATCCGGGCATGCAGGCGCGTTATCGCCAGGGCGATCACCAGCCGCAGATCAGCCAGACCGATGCCAACGACAGCTC
This sequence comes from Pseudomonas sp. SBT1-2, assembly GCF_028640875.1. NCBI lineage: Bacteria > Pseudomonadati > Pseudomonadota > Gammaproteobacteria > Pseudomonadales > Pseudomonadaceae > Pseudomonas > Pseudomonas sp. SBT1-2. Next base: position 91,561 of record NZ_JAQZAA010000106.1, read on the forward strand.
GCTGGCCTGGCGCCAGGGCAAGCTGGTGCTGGACAACCTGGCCCTCGGCGAGGCCCTGCCGCTGATCAACCGCTACCTCAGCAGGCCGGTGATGCTGGCCGACAGCGCCACAGGCAACATTCGGGTCGGCGGCATCTACGACGTCAGCGCGGTCAAGAGCCTGGTGACCACGCTGCCCAAGGTGTTGCCGGTGTACCTGACCCGCAACCAGGACGGCAATCCGGTCATCAATTCGCTGCCAGGCACCACGCCAAAAAGCTGAAGGCCGCTACCCTCGCGGGTGCGGCCTGCGCTTGATGCCCGGTTGAACGCGCTTACTGGGTCGCGAGCTTGCGCAACCGATCGTCCACTTCGTGAATCACCTGCAAGCGGTACTGCGGGTCCGCCTGGATCTGCTGCTCGGTGAACGGCAACACACGCCACTGCTTCTTCGAGAACGCCTCGGTCTGGTCCCGCGAGTACGGCGACGCCGGGTCGCTGGACAGCGAGAACGCCAGCAGGCCCTGGGCATGCGGGCCCTGGTCATCGAAGGTCACCACTTGCAGGTAGCTGGTGCCGCTGACCACCTCACGCTTGCCGTCGGCCGCGGGGACGCTCTGGATCGCGTTGTACACGCCCAGGCTGGCCGGGCCGCCATGAATCGGCGTCTGTTGGCCGCCGCTGCTGACCACCTGGATATCGCCCCAACGGCTGTCGGCCTTCAGGCCCGACTCGGCCACCTGTTGCACCGAAGCCAGCATCGCCTCGCGCAGCGCCTTGGCCACCTGCGGCCGGTCGATCGCCAGGCCACGCGGCGTGTGCTGCGGGTCCCGGGCATCGAAGGCCACGCGCCAACGGTCGTCGACCGCCTCCAGCTGTTCCATGACGTTCTGGAAATGCACCAGGCCCAATCCGCTTTGCAGGTTGGCGCTGCGGTCCCAGGCCTTGAGGCTGGCGCACAGCGGCGCCAGGGCCCGGGCATCGCTGCCCAGGTCGGCGGCACAGAACTGCAACAGGTCCGGCATCACCTGCCCGGCCTGGTACACCAGGTCGTCCATCACCATGTGCTTGAGGTCGGCGGCGCTCAGCGGCGCGGCCTGGCCCGTGCCGATCAGGCGATTCAGGGCAAAACGCGCGCGCTGCCCCAGCGGCAGGTCCTGCTGGCTGATCAGCGGCGAGAAACCTTGCAACGGCGCGGCCGGGTTGACCATCCATGCCGAGTCGTTGGAGTTCTGCACGTAATCGCTGCGCAGCAGTTGCGGCAGCTGGCTGGCCGGGTAGATGCCCTTTTGCGCGGCAGCCGGGTCGATGTCCCAGGCGCAGGCCGCGCGGGAACCGTCGAGAATAATCAGCTGGGTGCCGATCCGCGGGTCGCTGCAACGCGCGAGTTTTTCCGCGCTGACGTTGGGCACCACCGACTGGTTCATGTACAGGGCCTGGCCCTGATCATCCACCGCCAGGGTATTGACCCAGGGAATACCCTGCAGCTGATGCACGGACGCTTGCAGCTCCTTGAGGCTGTGGGCCTGGTTCATCGCGTACCACTGTTGCAACACCCGGTCGTTTTCCAGGTTGGCGTCGCGCAGGCTGTAGGCGAAGCGGTTGTCCCAGTCCAGCTTGCCGGGCCACTGCACCAGCGGGCCGAATTGCGAGCTGTAGACGCTATGGCTGACAGTGGTGAGCTGGCCGTCCTCACCCTTCACCTTGACGCTGAGCGTCTGTTTGTCCAGCGGCAGGGACTGGCCGTCGAGCAGGTAGCGGGTCGGATCCTTGGGGTCCAGCTGCAGGCGGTACAGGGTGAAGTGCTTGGAGGTGTCCACCGTGTGGGTCCAGGCCAGGTGCTGGCTGAAGCCGATGTTGATCATCGGCAGGCCGGGCAAGGCGGCGCCCATGACATCCAGCTTGCCAGGAATGGTCAGGTGCATCTGGTAGAAGCGCATGCCGCCCACCCACGGGAAATGCGGGTTGGCCAGCAGCATGCCGCGGCCATTGAACGAGCGCTCGCGCCCCACGGCCACCGCGTTGCTGCCGCGGTCCAGGGCGAAACGCTGGCCGCGGGCATCCGCCTGGGCGAAGACCTGGGCCGATTGCTTCAGCTGCGCTGTGGCGGATGGCGGTGTCGCGCCCACCAGGGCTTCGGCGAACTGGCCGACGCCGCCCTCCACCAACAGCCGACGGGTCAGCTTGACCAGGTCCAGGGCGGTCAACGGCCGTAACCAGTCACCCTGGCACTGCTCGGGCAGGCCCTGGGCCCGACGCTCGGCCAGGGAGCGGTTATAGCCGGCGACATACCCTTCGATCAGTTGCCGCACCTGCGGCGTCTGCGCCTGCCAGAAGCCGAACACCGCCTGGGGCGTGTTCAGCCAATTGAAGAACAGGTCGCTGGTGAGGTTTTCCCGTTGCTCGACGGTCTGTTGCTGCGGGCCGAAGTACTTCGAGCGCTCGCCATTGACCGTCAGCACTTCGTTGGCCAGCAGGCACAGGTTGTCCTGGGCGTAGGCATAGCCGATGCCATAACCCAGTCCACGTTCGTCGGCGGCGCGAATATGCGGGACACCAAAACCGGTACGGCGAATATCGGCACTCGCCTCGCCGCCCTGTACCTCGCGTCCCTGAGCCCCCAGGCTCAACCCGAGAAACAAACCCGCAAGGCAAAACCTGGGCAACTGCCTGGAAATAATCACGCCGACTCCTGATCGAAAAAACGCAGAACCCGAGCTGGCGCGAGATGCGGCACAAGGACACGGATTCCAGCCTGGAAAGGACGGCGTCGCCCGGCATCAGCCAAGGCCCGCCTGCCCTTACAGACGAAACCGCCACGGAAAATTTAGCGGCTCGGCGCCAGGCGCGGATCGCCCGCCGACCTGGCGACGACAAAGGCCTGACAAATTTTCTACATCTGATTCCTCATGATTTGCGCGGCTCATTCGTCTAGTTATATGAGAGCACCCGTCATTTTCCTGATCAGGCTCTGAAAAGGAGTTTTTGCATGTACGACCCGCAACTGCCAACGGATGGCCACACCGCACAACCCGCGTCCTCCCTGAACGCCGGCGCCGGTGTCTTCGGCAAGCAAGCCGAGCGCAACCGCAACGAACGCATCAGGCACCTGCTCAAGAGCTTCGGCCTGCGCACCAGCCTGATTCGCCTGAAAGTCATCGATGCCTTGCTGCAGGCAGCCGAAAACCAGCGCGCCCTGGGGGTGCGTGGCATTCACAGTCATTTGCTGGAGCTGGATATCCCGCTGTCGTTCCTCAGCGTGCGCGAGGTGTTGAAGCGGCTGTGCAGCGAAGGCGTGATCACCCTCAATGCAGACAAGAGCTTCAGCCTGCATCAACAGGCTGAAGCCATACTCGACGGCCGCGACTGAGGCCGTCGGGGGGTGTCTCTCAAGGCTTGACCTTGCGCCGCATCACGCCATTGATCACGACCACGGTCACCGCCACGCCAATGGCGATGTACTGGAACATTTTCTCGGTGATCATCCCGGCGTTCTGCAGGTAAGAAAGGCCAAGCATGATTCCCAGTACCACCAGGGAAATCACAATCGAATAGATCAAGCGTTGCTTCTGGGTCATTGCGGGTTCCTGAACCTGTAAGGTGCGGCCTGAAAATGCCGCCTGTAAATGTATCGATTCTGTATCGAAACAGATGCCAAACGCCTACCGAGAATCGGGGATGGGCGCGGGCAAACGGGGTCTCATGTTACAGCCGCCGAAAAGTTTTCGCTGCATCGCGGCGGTTAAAACCCCAAGAGCCCTTTGAGGACTGCACGATGTTCCGTCGAATCACCTGGCTGATTCCCCTGCTGGCGATGCTGACCCTGTCCGGCTGCATCATCTTCCCTCACGACGGCTGGCATCACCGCCATTACGACGGCGGCCCCGGCTACCACTACCCTCGCTAAGTCACCCAGCCCGCCAGTATTTCCCCCTTGTAACCCCACCACGAAATTGCCCGACGCCCGCCTCGCCGCGGGCGTCTGTCTTTACTGTCGAGCTACGCCAGCCGGGTGTTGTGAATCCCCGGCTGGGCGAACAGTTCCACCAGCCAGTCGACGAACACCCTGACCCGCGTCGACAGGTGCCGGTGCGGCGGGTACAGCGCGCTCAACGGCATCCTGGGTGGCGGGATGTGCCGGAGCACCTCGATCAGCCGACCTTCGGCCAACTGCTGGGCGACATGGTAATAAGGTGTCTGCACCAGCCCGTAGCCCGCCTCGCAGGCGGCCAGGTAACCATCGGCGCTGTTGACCGACACCTGCTTGGGCAGCTCCGGCAACAGCACCTGGCCCTGCACCTCGAACTCCAGGCCATAACGCTTGCCGCTGACGCTGGAGAAGTATTCGATCATCTGATGCCCGGCCAGGTCGTCCAGGCTCTGCGGCACACCGCGCTGGCGCAGGTAAGCGGGACTGGCGCACGTCACCTGCTCCAGCGCCAGCAACGGCCGGGCCACCAGTGAATCGTCGAGGCACAGGCCACCGCGCAACACACAGTCCACCCCTTCGCGGATCAGGTCCACCGGCCGGTCGTTGAGGCCGATTTCCAGGTCGATCAACGGATAACGCTCGGAGAACGCCGGCAGCGCCGGGATCACCACCAGCCGCCCGATCCCCGCCGGCATGTCGATGCGCAAGGTGCCGCGCGGGTTGTGCCGCGCCACGGAAAACACCGCTTCGGTTTCCTCGAGGTCGGCCAGCAGCCGCACGCAACGCTGGTAATAGGCGGCGCCGTCCAGGGTCGGCGTGACCTGGCGGGTGGTGCGCAACAGCAGTTGCACGCCCAGATGCGCCTCCAGCTGCTTGATCAACACCGTCACCGAAGCCCGGGGCATCTGCAGGCTGTCGGCGGCCTTGGCGAAACCGCCGAGGTCGACGATACGGGTGAACACACGCATGGCGTTAAAACGGTCCATTGGCTTGGCCTGTCACGGATTATTTAGAAATAACGAATAGTGATAGCGCTTTTAGCCGGTTTATCTTGTTTTTGTCGAGGAGAACAATGGCCGCCACATCATCCAACGGAGCTTCTCCTATGCAAACCCGTCAACTGGGAAAGAACGGCCCGCAGGTGTCCGCCATCGGCCTTGGCTGCATGGGCATGACCGACTTCTACACCACCGGCACCGATACCAGGGAGGCCACCGCCACCTTGCATCGCGCCCTGGAGCTGGGGATCAACCTGCTGGACACCGCCGACATGTACGGGCCCCACAGCAACGAAATCCTGATCGGCCAGGCGATCCGCGGCAAACGCGACCAGGTGTTCCTGGCCAGCAAATTCGGCATTGTCCGCGACCCCGGCGACCCGGCGGCGCGCGGAGTGAACGGCCGCCCCGACTACATCCGCCAGGCGATCGACGGCACCCTGCAGCGCCTGGGCGTGGAAACCCTGGACCTGTATTACCAGCACCGCATCGACCCGGACGTGGCCATCGAGGAAACCGTCGGCGCCATGGCCGAGCTGGTACAGGCCGGCAAGGTTCGCTACCTGGGCCTCAGCGAAGCCTCGGCGGCAACGCTGGAGCGGGCCCACAAGGTGCATCCGATCAGCGCCCTGCAAAGCGAATATTCGTTGTGGAGCCGCGACCAGGAAGACAACGGCTGCCTTGCGGCCTGCCAACGCCTGGGCATCGCCTTTGTGCCATACAGCCCACTGGGGCGAGGCTTTCTCACCGGCGCCCTGAAGAGCCCGGAAGATTTCGCCGCCGACGACTACCGGCGTTTCAGCCCACGCTTCCAGGGCGAGAACTTCACCAAGAACCTGCTGCTGGTGGAACAGGTCAAGCAACTCGCGGTGGCCAAGGGCATCACCACCGGGCAACTGGCCCTGGCTTGGGTGCTGGCGCAGGGTGATTACCTGATCCCGATTCCGGGCACCAAGCAACGCAAGTACCTGGAAGAGAACGTCGCCGCGCTGCAGGTCCACCTCAGCGCCGATGAACTGCTGGCCCTGGAGCGGATCTTCAGCCCCGACGCCACCGCCGGCGAGCGTTACCCGCAAGCGGTGATGGCCCTGCTCGACCGGTAGACGGCCGGCCACAACAAAGGCCCTCGACCGGTTGATCGGTCGAGGGCCTTTGTTGGTCGCCTCACGCCTTGGCGGAGTGATTCTTGTCGGTCACCGTAGTGCCGTTGCCCTTGCCGTAGCTTTGCAGGTTCTGCAGCACGTAGATGGCTTTCTTGTACTCGGGGATCAGGTAGCTGGCGTACTTGTTGCCCTTGAGGTTGTTGGTCTGGATGTTGTCCAGCTGGATCGCGAAGTACTCCAGGGCGTTGAACTTGGCATCCGGGTCGGACTGCACGCCGAAGCGGTCGAACTTGTCGCCGGCGTTGAGCAGGGTCATCGCCGTCACGTCGCTGATCAGGCCCTTCTGCTTGAGGAAGGTGCTCATGTTGCCCAGTTGCTTGGCGCTGACGTTCTCCGGATCGAACCCCTTGATCTGCTTGTGCAGCTTCATTTCGTCCATCTTGAACACGTTCAGCGCCAGCGGGTTCTGGCCGACCAGGGCCAGCATCTGCTTGACCTTGACGCTCTGGCTGACCGGCTTGCCCCGGGTGCCAGTGTCCTGCACCAGCAGACCGGCTTTGCTGGTCCAGCCGCCGACATATCCAATTGTCATAAAAGACTCCTGTGTACGGGTTTTTCCATAGCCTTATATCCACTTGCACAGCCAACTAGAGGGTTGCGCAAGTTCAACTAATAAGCGTCTGAAAAGCCTGATTGAGGGAAACGATGCCCGTGAGTATCGGCGCGCCAGAGCACCTCTCCAATAAATATTTCGGCTTTTTACAATTTTTGTACATTTCCGATACAAATGCCTGGAAGCCACGGTTTTGCTAGCTGAAACAATTGTTTAACAATCCAGCCCATGACAACTAAGCGACAACTTATGGGTATTAATGTACCGAATGGTTAGTTGCGACCAAGTGTTCTTAAGAGCCTTCATGACGCCATCTTGCGGGGATCTTCCACGACATTGCTGCGCAACGACCCGACTGTGCATGACGCCCTTCCTTTACAACGGGAAAAGCCTTGCATCGCCCTCTTGACGAGCTACCTCGAAATCCGCTGAACGGCTGATTTGCGCGCCTCCATGGCAGGCGCGCGGGCAACTATATTTGATGCTCCTACTGCAAGGAGGTGCATCATGGAACAACGTCAGCAGCACCTTTTGGACGAGCTCATCTTCCATGAGCTCTACATCGACGCGCCGATCGATACCGTCTACTACTACGTGACTCAGCCGGATCGCTGGCACGAGTGGCATCCCGCTTCCCTGCGCGCCGACACCGGCCTGGCTGGCTCGTTGCCGGCGGGGCATCGCTTCAGCAAAACCATCGATCTGCTCGGCCTGCAGATCCACATGAGTTGCCGGGTACTGGTCGCGGTATTTCCCAAGGAGTTCAAGATCGTCTTCAGTTCTCCGCCAGCAGACGGCTCGATCCACTATCAGTTGTGCAAATACGGGGATGGAACCCTGTTCAAGCGCACCCTGCATTACTGCTCCGACCTCAACCTGGTCAGCCTGCGCCCGCGTATCGAGCACTTGTCCCAACTGGCCATGGTCAACCTCAAGCGCAACCTGGAAAAGATCGCCCACTGATCCGGCAACGGGTGGCGCCGCGCTGGCTGACAAATCTGTAATCTTCACCTCAGTTTTCTGACAGGCCGCGCCGCTTAAGGTCGTCTCATACCTGACCAGCAGGATCGAGGGAGCCTTGGGGCATGCATGTAAAACCCACACGACGCAGTTTTATCAAGGGTCTGGCCGCCGGTGGCGTACTGGCCGGCACCGGGCTGTGGCAACAGCCGCTCTGGGCACGCAGCGAGGACGGCCAGCTGCCCGCCCTCAGCGGCCAGCAGTTCGACCTGTTCATCGGTGAATCCCAGGTCAACTACAGCGGCACCTCGCGCACCGCGATGACCATCAACGGCGGCCTGCCCGGCCCGCTGCTGCGCTGGCGCGAGGGCGACACCGTGACCATCCGGGTGCGCAACCGCCTCAAGGAGGACACCTCGATCCACTGGCACGGCCTGATCCTGCCGGCCAACATGGACGGCGTGCCGGGCCTGAGCTTCCACGGCATCGCCCCCGACGGCCTCTACGAATACCGCTTCAAGGTCCGGCAGAACGGCACCTACTGGTACCACAGCCACTCGGGGTTGCAGGAGCAGGCCGGGGTCTACGGGCCACTGGTGATCGAGGCCCGCGAGCCGGAACCCTTCCAGTACGACCGCGACTACGTGGTGATGCTCAGCGACTGGAGCGACGAGGCGCCCGAACGGCTGATGCACATCCTGAAAAAGCAGCCCGGCTACTACAACTTCCACAAGCGCACGGTCGGTGACTTTATCGAGGACGTCAGCCGCGACGGCTGGGCGGCCACCCTCGCCGATCGCAAGATGTGGGCGCAGATGAAAATGACCCCCACCGACCTGGCGGACGTCAGCGGCTATACCTACACCTACCTGATCAACGGCCAGAGCCCCGGCGGCAACTGGACCGGGCTGTTCAAGCCCGGCGAGAAGCTGCGCCTGCGCCTGATCAACGGCTCGGCCATGAGCTACTTCGACCTGCGCATTCCCGGCCTGAAGATGACCGTGGTCGCCGCCGACGGCCAATACGTGCAGCCGGTCAGCGTCGATGAGCTGCGCATCGCCGTGGCGGAAACCTACGACGTGCTGGTCGAGCCCGGCTCGCAGGAAGCCTACACCCTGTTCGCCCAGGCCATGGACCGCAGCGGCTACGCCCGCGGCACCCTGAGCCAGCGTCCGGGGCTGAGCGCGACCGTGCCGCCACTCGACCCGCGGCCGCTGATCAGCATGGCCGACATGGGCATGGATCACGGCAGCATGGCTGGCATGGACATGGGCGCCATGCCCGGCATGGATCATGGCCAGATGCAAGGCATGGACCACAGCCAGATGCAGGGCATGGATTCCAGCAACATGGCCGGTATGGACCACAGCGGCATGGCCGGCATGTCAGGCATGGACCACGGCGCCATGGGTGGCGCCATGCAAAGCCACCCGGCCTCGGAAGACGGCAACCCGCTGGTGGACATGCAGACCATGAGCCCGACGCCGAAGCTCGCCGACCCGGGCATCGGCCTGCGCAATAACGGGCGCCGGGTGCTGACCTACGCCGACCTGCGCAGCACCTTCGAAGACCCGGACGGGCGCGAACCGAGCCGCACCATCGAACTGCACCTGACCGGGCACATGGAGAAATTTTCCTGGTCGTTCGACGGCATCAAGTTCAGCGACGCCGAGCCCCTGCGCCTGACCTATGGCGAGCGGGTGCGCATCACCCTGGTCAACGACACCATGATGACCCACCCCATCCACCTGCACGGCATGTGGAGCGACCTGGAAGACGAACAGGGGCGCTTCCTGGTGCGCAAGCACACGATCGACATGCCGCCGGGCAGCAAGCGCAGTTACCGGGTGACCGCCGATGCCCTGGGGCGCTGGGCCTATCACTGCCACCTGTTGTTCCACATGGAGATGGGCATGTTTCGCGAAGTACGAGTGGACGAAGCCGGGAGCGCCGCATGATGCCGAAAAACGCCTTGACCCTGTTCGCCGCCCTGCTCGGCCTCAGCGCCGGGCCACTGCAGGCCGCCGAAAGCATGGATCACTCCAGCATGGATCATTCGTCCATGCCGGCCTCCTCTATGCCAGGCAACCCGATGCCGGGCATGGACCACAGCCAGATGACCGGCATGGACGGCGAACCCTTGCAGACCATGGAACCCGCGGCGCCCACCCAAAGCCGCACGCCGATCCCGGTACTCACCGATGCCGACCGCCGCGCCGCCTTCCCGCCGATGGCCGGCCATGGCGTGCACGACAAGGCGATCAACTCGCTGTGGCTGGTCGACCGCCTGGAATACCAGGACGCCGATGATGGCAGTGCCCTGGCCTGGGAAATGAACGGCTGGATTGGCGGCGACATCGACCGGCTGTGGCTGCGCAGCGAGGGCGAGCGCACTAACGGCCGGACCGAAAACGCCCAGGTCGAAGCGCTCTGGGGCCATGCCATCGGCCCCTGGTGGGATGTGGTCAGTGGCGTGCGCCAGGACTTCAAGCCCGGCGCGCCGCAGACCTGGGCCGCCCTCGGGCTGCAAGGCATGGCCCTGTACAACTTCGAAAGCCAGGCCACCGCCTACCTCGGCGAAGGCGGCCAGAGTGCCCTGGGGCTCCAGGCCGAATACGACATCCTGCTGACCAACCGTCTGATCCTGCAGCCCAACGCGGAGGTCAGCCTGTACGGTAAGAACGACCCGCAACGCGGCATTGGCTCGGGGCTCTCCTCGCTGGAAGCCGGCCTGCGCCTGCGCTACGAGCTGCACCGCCAGTTCGCGCCCTACGTCGGCGTGACCTGGAGCCGCAGCTACGGCAAGACCGCGGACTACGCCCGTGAAGAAGGCGAAGACAGCAGCGAAGCCCGCCTAGTGCTCGGTGTGCGCCTGTGGTTCTGACCTCCCTTCAATAGATAACTAAAAACATCACGCGGCCAATGCCGCCTGGAGCCTTGCATGTCCTACCTCAAGCATCTCGCCATTGCCGTCACTTTCGGTGCCGGCCTGACCCTCGCCGGCGTCGCCCAGGCGCACCCCAAGCTGCTGGCCTCGACCCCGGCCGAAGGCGCCAAGGGCGCGGCACCGGCGAAGATCGAACTGCAATTCTCGGAACCCCTCACCACCAAGTTTTCCGGGGCCCGATTGCTAATGACCGGCATGCCCGGGATGAGCCACGCACCGATGCCGGTCAAGGCCAGCGTGGCCGGCGGCAGCGATCCGAAAAGCATGATCATCAGCCCCGCCACCCCGCTACCGAAGGGCAGCTACAAAGTCGAGTGGCGGGCGGTGTCCGCCGACACCCATCCGATCACCGGCAACCTGACCTTCGAAGTCAACTGAGCCATGGGCGAACTCATCAACGTCGCCCTGCGTTTTGCCCTGTACCTCGACCTGATGCTGCTGTTCGGCCTGGCACTGTTCGGCCTTTACGGGCTGCGTGGCGCGCAGAGCCTCCGGCGTTTTCGCCGGCCTCTGGCGACCACCCTGGTGCTGGGCGTGCTGCTGTCGGGCGCCGCGCTGCTGCAACTGGTGCTGTCGATGAGTGGCGCCACCCGCCTGGCCGAACTGGACCCGGCGCTGGTGCCCGTGCTGGTGCTGGAAACCGATGTCGGCCAAAGCTGGCTGCTGCGCCTGGCGGCGTTGCTGCTGGCGGGCGTGCTGCTTCTGTTCAGCAGTGGCTGGTCGAGATTCACCCTCTACGGCCTGATTCTGTGCACGGCGACCGCCCTGGCCAGCCTGGCCTGGGGCGGCCACGGGGCGATGAGCGAAGGTGGCCAGCGTTACCTGCACCTGGGCAGCGACATCCTGCATTTGCTGGGCGCCGGCGCCTGGCTGGGGGCGCTGGCGGCTTTCGCCCTGCTGCTGCGCCGTGGCGCCTGCGAAGGCGAACAGCAGGCGGGCCACCTGCTCGATGCCCTGAAGGGGTTTGCCAGCCTGGGCACACTGATCGTGGTCAGCCTGAGCCTCAGCGGGGTGCTCAATTACCTGCTGATCGTCGGCCCGGACCTGGCAACGTTGAGCGCCAGCACCTACGGCCTGCTCCTCAGCCTGAAGGTGGCGGTGTTCGCCAGCATGCTGGTGTTCGCCGCGTTGAACCGCTTCCATCTGGTTCCGCAGCTGGAACAGGCGCTGCACCAGGCCTCGCCCCAGGCGGCCCTGCCCGCCTTGCGTCGCAGCATGCTGCTGGAACTGGCGGCGGCCCTGCTGATTGTCGGCCTGGTGGCCATGCTCGGCATCCTGAGCCCGGCTCCCGAATGAACGCCTATCGCGGGCACGCCTCTGTAGGAGCGAGGCTTGCCCGCGATGAACGACAACGCGCAGCACCAGACAAACCGCGGCGCCCGAACGACAAGCGCTTGGTATAACGTTGAAACACAAGCGCCGCGCCGCGCTCGAGAAAAGTAGCAAAATACGCCACCCTGTCGGCCCAAGACCGCGCCCCCGAGGCGCCCTGATGATCAAGAGACTCCCTATGCACAACTCTCTGCGCCTGGCAGCCCTGTCTGCCCTGCTCGTCGGCTCCCTGGCCCAGGCCGCCGACCTGATCCCCATCGACGTGCACCGCGACGCCAACTGCGGCTGCTGCAAGAAATGGATCGAGCACCTGCAAGCCAACGGCTTCAAGGTCAACGACCATGTCGAAAGCAATATGAGCGAAGTCAAGCAGCGCCTGGGCGTGGCCCCGCGCCTGGCGTCCTGCCACACCGCGGTGATCAACGGCAAATTCGTCGAAGGCCATGTGCCGGCCGACCAGGTGCTGGCCCTGAGCAAACGCGACGACCTGCTCGGCGTCGCCGCCCCCGGCATGCCCATGGGTTCGCCCGGCATGGAAATGGACGGCATGCCCGCCGATGCCTACCAGGTCATCGGCCTGACCAAGGACGGCAAGGACGTGGTGGTCGCGGACTACCCGGCCCATTGATCCTCACCGCCTGCCTCGGCCTGTTCCTGGCGGCCTTCGGCGCCGCCACCCTGCTGCCACTGCAATCCGAAGCCGTGCTGGTGGGCCTGCTGCTCAACGGCCAGTTCAACCTGTGGTTGCTGCTGGCCGTGGCCACCCTCGGCAATGTCCTCGGCTCCCTGGTGAACTGGTGGCTGGGCCAGCGCCTGGAACGCTACAAGGACCGCCGCTGGTTCCCCGTCGGCCCACGCCACCTGCAAACCGCCCGCAACCATTACCAGCGCTATGGCCATTGGTCCCTGCTGCTGAGCTGGCTGCCGATCATCGGCGACCCGTTGACCCTGGTGGCCGGAGTCATGGGCGAACCGCTCAAACGCTTCCTGCTGGTCGTCACCCTGGCCAAGGGTGCGCGTTACGGCGTGCTGGCCTGGATGACCCTCGGCTGGGTCGGTTGAGCTGACGGGGCCAGCCTCCAGGCTCATAAGCATGACCACGAAGGGAACGTTTTGCCCTGGCGATGGCCTCTGCTTATTAATGTCGCGCTAATCGCGCCGCTCCAGGATCGCCCCATTCTCTCGGAGGTCATGTATGTCCCTAAGCCCCACCCGCTGCAGCCTCACCCGCTGGTTACCCGGCCTGCTGCTGACCGCCGCCCTGCCCGCCCTCGCCGCCGAAGGCCCGGCCTACGGTCCCGAGTTGCAAGGCTTCGACTATCCCTACCCGTTGCAGCACTTTGCCTTCGAGTCCCAGGGCCAGGCCCTGCAGATGGGCTATATGGACGTGCCGGCCAAGGGCACGCCCAACGGCCGCAGCGTGTTACTGATGCACGGCAAGAATTTCTGCGGCGCGACCTGGGACAGTTCGATCAAGGCCTTGAGCGACGCCGGCTACCGGGTCATAGCCGCGGACCAGATCGGCTTCTGCACCTCCAGCAAGCCCGAGCACTATCAATACAGCTTCCAGCAGCTGGCGCAGAACACCCGGCAGTTGCTGGACCGGCTGGGCATCCAGCAGATCAGCCTGCTGGGCCATTCCACCGGCGGCATGCTGGCTACCCGCTATGCCTTGCAATACCCCGAGCAGGTGCAACAACTGGCGCTGGTCAACCCGATCGGCCTGGAAGACTGGAAGGCCCTCGGCGTGCCCTACCGCAGCGTCGACCAGTGGTACGCCCGCGAGCTCAAGCTGTCGGCCGAGGGTATCCGCAACTATGAGCGCAGCACCTATTACGGCGGCCGCTGGAAGCCGGAATTCGAGCGCTGGGTGGACATGCTCGCCGGCCTCAACCAGGGGCCTGGGCACACGCGGGTGGCGTGGAACTCGGCGCTGATTTACGACATGATCTTCACCCAGCCGGTGTACTACGAGTTCAAGGACCTGAAGATGCCGACCCTGCTGTTGATCGGCACCGCCGACACCACGGCGATCGGCAGCGACATCGCGCCGCCGGCGGTCAAGGCGCGGATCGGCAACTACCAGGTGCTGGGCAAGCAGGTGGCCGGGCTCATCCCGCACTCGACCCTGATCGAGTTCCCGGGCCTGGGCCACGCCCCGCAGATGGAAGAACCGGCGCAATTCCACCAGGCCCTGCTGGGCTGGCTGGCGTCACATTGATGCGTTTTCCCCTGGAGCCTTCATGAGTGTGCAGATCGCGGTAATCGATGATTGGCAGGACGTCGCCCGTGACGTCGTCGACTGGTCGCTGCTGTCGGGCATTGGCCAGGTCAGCTTTATCCATGACTACCCCAGCGACACCGTCGCCATGAGCGAGCGCCTGGCGCCGTTCGAGGTGATCTGCGTGATGCGCGAGCGCAGCCGTTTCGACGCGGCCCTGCTGCGCAGCCTGCCGCGGCTCAAGCTGCTGCTCACCGGCGGCATGCGCAATGCCGCCATCGACCTCGCCGCCGCGGCCAGCCTGGGTATCCAGGTGTGCGGCACCGACAGTTACAAGCACGCGGCGCCGGAGCTGACCTGGGCGCTGATCATGGCCCAGACCCGCAACCTGCTCAGCGAAGCCAGCGCCCTGCGCGCCGGCCTCTGGCAACAGGGGCTGGGCGGCGACCTGCACGGCAAGACCCTGGGCATTCTCGGCCTGGGCAGCATCGGCCAGCGGGTGGCGCAGTTCGGCCAGGTGTTCGGCATGCGGGTGATCGCCTGGAGCGAGAACCTCACCGCCGAGCGGGCCGCGGCGGCCGGCGTGACCTACGTGAACAAGCAGCAGTTGTTCGAACAGGCCGACGTGCTCTCGGTGCATCTGGTGCTCAGCGAGCGCAGCCGCGGTCTGGTGGACGCCCAGGCGCTGGCCTGGATGAAACCCTCGGCGCTGCTGGTCAATACCGCCCGTGGGCCGATCGTCGATGAAGCGGCGCTGATCAGCGCCCTCGAACGCGGGCGCCTGGCCGGCGCGGCGCTGGATGTGTTCGAGCAGGAGCCGCTACCCCTCGACCATCCGTTGCGCCGCCTGCCCAATGTGCTGGCCACACCCCATGTCGGTTATGTCAGCCAGCAGAACTACCGGCAGTTCTTCACCCAGATGATCGAGGACATCCAGGCCTGGGCCGCCGGCCAGCCGATCCGTCAGCTGGGCTGAAACCACCTCGGGCATTGCGCCAGCACTGCCCTGCACCATCATCGGGCGCGGGCGGTTTTTCCCCGCACCGCCTGCTTGCATCCCCCTCACCGTTTTCGCGCCCGTGCCAGAAAACCTCGCCCCCGGCCGGTGCGCGAGACTGCCTTTCGTCGGCTTTATTCCAGGGCAGCGCAACCTTCGCCCCGAGAAAACCTAATCGTCATGCCCGCGCTCTAACTTCTGTCCTAGACTGGAATTCAAAAAGTGACCGGACAGTCACCCCCGAGGAAATAAAGTCGAAACTTTTGGCTCACGCCTTGGGTCAGGTTAAAGGTAGGGCCTTCGCGACTGGTGCAATCCTTGCAATGGCCCCTTCACCCTCTTTGCGTCGACGCATGAGGCTGCGTTCGGCTTTCGCATGTGCAACGTTTTTGTGCCCGGCCACCGGATTGGCCTTTTGACACCGCCGGCAGATGCCAGGAACAGATCAATAAAACGGGAGAAACAGATGACCAGTGCCGTATTGCAAACCCAGGGAAAGCATCCTCTGCCGCTGGCCGGTGAGACGGCCTCCACATCGATTCTCGCCCCAGGTGGCAAGACGTCACTGCCCTTGATCCACCACAACCCCAATCGCAAGAAGGTCCTGTTCGTCACCTCGGAAATCGCCGATCTGGTCAAGACCGGCGGCCTGGGCGACGTCTCGGCGGCCCTGCCCCGCGCCATGGCGCACCTGCACGATGTACGCCTGCTGATCCCCGGCTACCGGCAGGTGATGCACAGCGAAAACCCGATTCATATCATTGGCGAACTGGGCGGCCACGCGGCCCTGCCGGCCTGCAAGATCGGGCGCATGGATATGCCCGACGGCCTGGTGATCTATGTGCTGATCTGCCCCGAACTCTATGAGCGCGAAGGCACGCCCTACGGCGCCAACAACGGCCGCGACTGGCCGGACAACCATATCCGCTTCGCCCGCCTGGGCCTGGCCGCGGCCGACATCGCCGCCAACCTGGCGCAGATCCACTGGTGCCCGGACCTGGTGCACGCCCATGACTGGCCCGCCGGGCTGGCGCCGGCCTATATGCACTGGCGCGGGCAGCGCACGCCGACCCTGTTCACCATCCACAACCTGGCGTACCAGGGCGTGGTCAGCCTGGCCTCCTGCCCGGAGCTGGGCATTCCCGAACACGCCCTGCAACAGGAAGGCATGGAGTTCTACGGCAAGCTGTCGTTCCTCAAGGCCGGCATGGCCTACGCCAGCCACATCACCACCGTCAGCGCCACCTATGCCCAGGAAATCACCACCCCGGCCTTCGGCTGCGGGCTTGACGGTTTCCTCGCCAGCAAGACCCAGCAAGGCCTGCTCAGCGGCATCCCCAACGGCATCGACGAAAGCTGGGACGCCGCCACCGACCCGCACCTGTCCACGCCCTTCGCCATCGGCGACTGGCAAGGCAAGGCCGCCAATGCCGCCCATGTGCGGCGGATGTTCGGCCTCGACCCCGGCAGCGGTCCGCTGTTCGCCGTGGTCTCGCGCCTGGTCTACCAGAAAGGCCTGGACCTCACCGAAGGCGTGGCCGAGTACATCGTCAAGTCCGGCGGCCAGATCGCCATTATCGGTCGCGGCGAACCGGAAGAAGAACAGGCCATGCGCGCCCTGGCTGCGCGTTTCCCCGGGCGCATCGGGGTGAATATCGGCTTCAACGAAACCGACGCCCGCCGCATGTTCGCCGGCAGCGACTTCCTGCTGATGCCTTCGCGCTACGAGCCCTGCGGCCTGAGCCAGATGTACGCCCAGCGCTTCGGTTCGTTGCCGGTGGCGCGCAATACCGGCGGCCTGGCCGACACCATCGAGAACGGCGTCACCGGCTTTCTGTTCGACGAGTCCACGGTGGCCAGCTACGAAGAAGCCCTGAGCCGCGCCTTCAAGGTGTTCGCCTATCCGCAGTTGCTCAACGCCATGCGCTGCCGGGCCATGGCCGCGCCCTTCAACTGGTGCAAGGCGGTGGAACCCTACGCCGAACTCTATGAACAGCTGGTGGCCAAGGCCTTGGGAAAATCGGCCAAACCCTGAGAGGGCACCCCAAGATGCCGTCAAGGACACTGGAAACCTGGCCCCACGGCACCGTTCCACTCGATGCCCAGCGCACCCGCTTCGCCCTCTGGGCGCCGGATGCGCAGCACGTCAGCGTCGAACTCGAACACGGCGTGTCGCTGCCCATGCTGCCCCAGGCCAACGGCTGGTTCATGGTCGTCGGCCATTGCCCGCCCGGCACCCGCTACCGCTTCAACATCGACAATGAGATCCGCGTCCCCGACCCGGCATCCCGGGCCCAGGACGGCGATGTCCATGGCCCCAGCCTGGTGGTCGATCCCCGGGCCTATCGCTGGCAGCACCCGCACTGGCAAGGCCGGCCGTGGCACCAGGCGGTGATCTACGAGCTGCATGTGGGGGTGCTGGGCGGTTACCGCGAAGTGGAAAAACACTTGCCGCGCCTGGCCCAGCTGGGCATCACCGCCATCGAGCTGATGCCCCTGGCGGAGTTTCCCGGCGATCGCAACTGGGGCTACGACGGCGTCCTGCCTTATGCACCGGAAGCCTCCTACGGCTCGCCCGACGACCTCAAGCACCTGATCGACTGCGCCCACGGCCTGGATCTCGCGGTGATGCTCGACGTGGTCTACAACCACTTCGGCCCCGACGGCAACTACCTGCAGCACTACGCCAAGGCCTTCTTCAGGGAAGACCGGCATACGCCCTGGGGCGCGGCCATCGACTTTCGCCGCCAGCCGGTACGCGATTTCTTTATCGACAATGCCCTGATGTGGCTGCTGGAGTACCGCTTCGACGGCCTGCGCCTGGACGCGGTGCATGCGATCGACGACCCGGACTTCCTGTCCGAACTGGCGCAGCGGGTACGCCAACGGATCGACCCGGCGCGACAGGTCTGGCTGACCGTGGAAAACGAGTACAACCAGGCCAGCCTGCTGGAGCAGCACTTCGATGCGCAGTGGAACGACGACGGCCACAACGCCCTGCATGTGTTGCTCACCGGCGAAACCGACGCCTACTACGCCGACTTCGCCAAACGCCCCACCGAGAAACTGGCGCGCTGCCTGAGCCAGGGCTTCGCCTACCAGGGCCATGTCACGCGCCACGGCACCGCTCGCGGCGAACCCAGCGGCCACCTGCCGCCCAGCGCTTTCGTGCTGTTTTTGCAGAACCACGACCAGATCGGCAACCGCGCCTTCGGCGAACGCCTGGTGCGCCTGGCCGAGCCACAGGCGTTGCGGGCGGCCACGGTGCTGTTGTTGCTGTCGCCGATGATTCCGCTGCTGTTCATGGGCGACGAGCTGGCGGCGCCGCAGCCCTTCCTGTTTTTCACCAGCCACCACGGCGAACTGGCGGATGCAGTGCGCGAAGGCCGGCGCGGTGAGTTCGCCGCCTTTAGCGCCTTCGCCGATCCGCATAAACGCGAGCAGATTCCCGACCCGAACGCGCCGGCCACCTTCCTCGCGTCGAGGCCGCAGGCGGACCCAGCCCAGGGCGAACAGACCCTGGCGCTGTATCGCCAACTGTTGCAACTGCGCCGCGAGCACATCGTGCCCTGCCTGCCCGGCGCCGAAGCCCTGGGCGCCGAGGTGCTGGCCGAGGGTGCCCTGTGTGCCCGCTGGCGCCTGGGCAATGGCCAGGAGCTGCGCATCGACCTCAACCTGAGCCCGCACCAGGTCGAACAGCGGCCACCGAATACCACGCAGCGCCTGTTCGATTACCCGGCCCAGGCGTTCGAACGCTTGCAGCAAGGCTATCTCGCCCCCTATAGCGCACTGGTCAGCCTCGGCGCGGCCGCCCCACTGCCTGACCTTGACGGAGAACGCCCATGAGCGACGCGCAACTGGAAATCCTTGCCAGCCGAGCCGGCCTGGCCGTCGACTGGATCGACGCCAACGGCCGCCCGCAACGGGTCGAGCCGCGGGTGCTGCGAAGCGTGCTGGCCAGCCTCGGCCATCCGGCCGACAACGACCGGCAGATCGAAGCCAGCCTGCGCCAGCTGCTACAGGTGCAACAGAGCCGGCAACTGCCACCGCTGCTGACCGCCGATGTTGGCCAGAGCCTGGACCTGGGGCATTACTTCGCCCCGGACACGCCCTGCGAAATCCACCTGGAGGACGGCAGCGTGCTCAACCTCAAGCTGGACGCCAACTCCATGCTGCCGGGCCTGGTGCCGGTGGGTTACCAGGAGGTGAGCATCGCCGGCCAGCACTTCACCCTGGCCGTGGCGCCCGAGCGCTGCTACAGCGTCGCCGATGCCGTGGACCAGGCCACGCCCCGCGCCTGGGGCCTGAGCGTGCAGCTGTATTCGCTGCGCCGCAGCGGCGATGGCGGTTATGGCGATACCCAGGCGTTGGAAGATTTGATCCGGGTCGCCGGCGAACGGGGCGCCGAGGCCATCGCCATCAGCCCGCTGCATGCCATGTTCAGCAGCGACACCGGACGCTACAGCCCTTATTCGCCGTCCAGCCGGCTGTTTCTCAACAGCCTGTACGCCGCGCCCGGGACCATTCTCGGCGAGCGGGCCTGGCGCAGCGCCATCGACGCCAGTGGCCTGGGGTCGCAGCTGCAACAGCTGGAACAACAGCCGATGGTCGACTGGCCGGTGGCGGCCCAGGCCCGGCAGAAAGTCCTGCGCGCGCTTTATGAAGGCTTCTGCCAGGGCGAACATCCGCTGCACCAGGATTTCGCCAGTTTCCGCCACGCCAGCGGCGAGGCCCTGGAAAACCACTGCCGCTTCGAAGCCATCCAGGCCCAGCGCGCGGCCCGTGGCGAAAGCCTCGACTGGCGCGAATGGCCCGATGCCTGGCGCACCCCGCGCAGCCCGGCGCTGGCACATTTCGCCGTGGAGCACGCCAGCGACATCGGCTTTTATGCCTTCTGCCAATGGCTGATCGCCCGTTGCCTGGAGCGCGTGCAGAGCACCGCCCGCAGCAGCGGCATGGGCATCGGCCTGATCGCCGACCTGGCGGTGGGCGCCGACGGCGGCGGCAGCCAGGCCTGGAGCCGCCAGGACGAACTGCTGGCGGCGCTGACCGTCGGCGCGCCGCCGGACATTCTCAATCGCCAGGGCCAGGGCTGGGGCATTTCCGCTTTCTCCCCGGAGGGCCTGGTGCGCAATGGCTTCCACGCCTTTATCGAAATGCTCCGGGCCAACTTCGCCCATGCCGGCGGCCTGCGCATCGACCATGTGATGGGTTTGCAGCGGCTGTGGGTGATCCCCCTCGGCGCCCCGCCCTGCGACGGCGCCTACCTGTATTACCCGGTGGACGACCTGTTGCGCCTGCTGACCCTGGAGTCGCACCGGCACCAGGCGATCGTCCTCGGCGAAGACCTCGGCACGGTGCCCGACGGCCTGCGGGAAAAACTCAGCGCGCGGGCCATGCTCGGCATGCGCGTGCTGCTGTTCGAGCAGGAGCACGGCACGCATTTCCGGCCGATCCTCGACTGGCCGGACAATGCCCTGGCGACCACCAGCACCCACGACCTGCCGACCCTCAACGGCTGGTGGCAAGGCCGTGACATCGACTGGAGCGCGCGCCTGGGCCTGGTGGACGCAAGCGGCGAAACCCATTGGCGCGAACACCGCCAGCGTGAACGCGAGGGCCTGCGCCACGCCCTGAGCCGCGACCCACAGAACTTTCGCGAAGCTCCCCACATAGCCACCCACGAAGCCGACCAAGTGGTGGACGCCAGCGTGCGCTTCCTCGGCCATACCCGTGCGCCGCTGGTGCTGCTGCCCCTGGAAGACGCCCTGGGCATCGACGAACAGGCCAACCTGCCCGGTACCCTCGACAGCCATCCCAACTGGCGCCGGCGCCTGGCCGGCAGCAGCGCGGCCTTGCTCGACGACCCGGACGCCGCGCGCCGCCTGGAACTGCTGGCCTGCGCCCGGCTGCAGGCCCATGAGCGCGACCGATGAGCAGCGCCACGCTCCACAGCCAGCCCCTGCGGGCCACCTTGCGCCTGCAGTTTCATCGCGGTTTCAGCCTCGACGACGCGGTGCCGCTGGTGCCCTACTTCGCCCGCCTGGGCATCAGCCACCTGTACGCGTCGCCGCTGCTGTGCGCCCGCGCCGGCTCGATGCACGGCTACGACGTGGTCGACCCGACCCGGGTCAACCCCGAGCTGGGTGGCGAGGCCGCGCTGGAGCGCCTGGTCCGCAGCCTGCGCCAGCACGACATGGGCCTGCTGCTGGATATCGTCTCCAATCACATGGCGGTCGGCGGCGCGGACAACCCCTGGTGGCAGGACCTGCTGCGCTGGGGGCGCCTGAGCCCCTATGGCGAGTTCTTCGATATCCAGTGGCACTCCCCCGACCCCTTGATGGAAGGCCAGTTGCTGCTGCCGTTCCTCGGCAGCGACTACGGCGTGGCCCTGCAGGAAGGCACGCTGCGGCTGTGCTTCGATGCCGAACGGGGCGAGTTTCATGTCGAGCACTACCAGCATCACTTCCCGATCTGCCCCAGCGACTATGGCGAGCTGCTGCGGGTCCCGGGCGAGCTCGACGCCGAATCGGCCGAGCGCCTCAAGCCACTGGCCGATGCCTTCAGCACCCTGCGCTACCAACCCGACGCCCACACCCAGGCCGAACCCTTGCAGCGGCAATTGCAGGACGCCGCCAGTGCCCCACAGGTCCGCGCGGCCATCGAGCAGCAGCTGGCGCAGTATGACGCGCGCCAGCCGGAGGGCTTCGCCCGCCTGCACGCCCTGCTGGAGCAACAGAGTTATCGCCTGGCCAGCTGGCGCACCGCGGCGGACGACATCAACTGGCGGCGCTTCTTCGACATCAACGAACTGGGTGGGCTGCGGGTCGAGCGCCCGGCGGTGTTCGAGGCCACCCACGGGAAAATCTTCCAGTTGATCGCCGCCGGCCTGGTGGACGGGCTGCGCATCGACCATATCGACGGCCTGGCCGATCCCCGCGGCTACTGCCGCAAGCTGCGGCGCCGGGTCGATGCGCTGCGCCCCGGCCAGCACCTGCCGATCTACGTGGAAAAGATCCTTGGCACCGGCGAAACCCTGCGTCGCGACTGGTGCGTGGACGGCAGCACCGGCTATGAATTCATGAACCAGCTGTCGCTGCTGCAACACGACCCGCAAGGCGCCGAGCCTCTGGCCGAACTCTGGAGCCGGCACAGCGAACGCCCGGCAGCCTTTCTCGAAGAAGCCCGGCTGGCGCGCCAGCAGTTGCTCAACGGCTCGCTGGCCAGCGACTTCGAAAGCGTGGCCCAGGCCCTGCTGCAAGTGGCGCGCAACGACGTGATGAGCCGCGACCTGACCCTGGGCGCCATCCGCCGTGCCTTGCAGGAACTGATCGTGCACTTCCCGGTGTACCGCACCTACATCGGCGCCTGCGGGCGCTCGGCGGCGGACGAGGCGTTTTTCCAGCAGGCCCTGCAAGGCGCCCGCGACACCCTGGGCGAAGCCGACTGGCCGGTGCTGGCCTACCTGCAACAGTGGCTCGGCGGCCGCGGCTGGCGCCAGCTGCCACCGGGGCGCCAGCGCAAGGTGCTCAAGCATGCCTGCGTGCGCTTCCAGCAATTGACCTCGCCGACCGCGGCCAAGGCGGTGGAAGACACCGCGCTCTATCGCTCGGCGGTGCTGCTGTCGCGCAACGACGTGGGTTTTTCCACCGAGCAGTTCTGCGCCCCGGTGGAAGCTTTCCACGCGGTCTGCCGCGAGCGCCTGGCGACCTTCCCCGACAACCTGCTGGCCAGCGCCACCCACGATCACAAGCGCGGCGAAGATGCCCGCGCGCGCCTGGCGGTGCTCAGCGAACTCAGCCCCTGGTACGTCGCACAGGTCGAACACTGGCGCAGCCTGGCCCAGGCCCTGCGCAGCGATCCCCAGGCGCCCGGCGCCGGTGACGAGCTGATTCTCTATCAGGCCCTGCTCGGCAGCTGGCCACTGGAACTGCACAGCGACGACAGCCAGGGCCTGCGGGACTATGCCCGGCGCCTCTGGCAATGGCAGGAAAAAGCCCTGCGCGAAGCCAAGCTGCACAGCAGTTGGGCGGCGGCCAACGAGGCCTATGAAAGTGCGGTCCACCAGTTTATCGAGCGGCTGTTGCTCAGCCCCGAGGGCCTGCCGTTGCGCAGCGCCATAGGCACAGCCGTGCAGCGCATCGCGCCCGCTGGCGCCCTCAACGGCCTGGCTCAATCCTTGCTGCGCATGACCGTGCCCGGCGTGCCGGACCTGTATCAGGGCAACGAGTTCTGGGACTTCAGCCTGGTGGACCCGGACAACCGCCGCCCGGTGGACTTCGCCACCCGACAACAGGCTCTGGACCCCTGCGGCGAAACCATGGAACTGTTGGCGAATTGGCGCGACGGGCGCATCAAGCAGGCCCTGATCGCCGCCACGCTGGAGCGCCGCGGCGAGTACCCGCAGCTGTTTCGCCGGGGCACCTACCAGCCGCTGGAAGTACAGGGCCGACACGCCGACAAGGTGCTGGCCTTCATGCGCGAACACCAGGGCCAGCGCGCCGTGGTGATAGTGCCCAGGCTGGTCGCCGGGCTGCTGGAAAGCGGCGCGCACCCCCGGGTCGACGCGCCGGATTGGGGCGATACGCGAGTGCATCTGCCATTCGCCGCGCCAGGACAAAACCTGAAAGGACTTTTTTCCACGGGGGCAGTCACACCCCACAAGGATCTGATGATCAGCAGCGCATTGCGGGATTTCCCGGTCAACCTCTTCATCCAAACTTGAGTTCAGTTCAGGAGCATTGCGATGAGTACCGACGACAAACGCATTCGTGAGTTCGCCTATCAAATCTGGGAATCGGAAGGCCGGCCCGACGGCCAGGAACACCGGCATTGGGAAATGGCCCGCAAGCTGGCCGAAGCCGAGGCCCTGGCCCCGAGCAAACCACCCAGGGCGACCCGCGCCGCCAGCGCCAAGCCTGGCAAGCCCGCGGCAAAGCCCAAGGCCGTCGCCAAACCCGCGGCGGCGGCACCCCTTGTGCCTCCTGGAGAAAGGACGCCTCCTGGAGAAAAGGTGCCGCCCGGAGGCAAAAGCAGCGCGGCGAAAAAGCCACGAGTACCGCGCAAGCCAGCGGCCAGCTGACGACCTTTCGCCAAGGCGCTCGCGCCACCCTCCACTGCCGGCCTTGCCCATGTGCGTGGCGCGCCCGTGCGCCACAGGGAGCCTGTTCGCCCATCTGATTCCCAGGAGCCTCCATGACCACGTCCAAAACAGCCACCACGCCGAAAACCTCGCCAGCGACCGAACCCTCGCGCATCCGCGAAGGCCTGCCCTTCCCGCTCGGCGCGACCTGGGACGGCCTGGGGGTCAACTTCGCGCTGTTCTCGGCCAATGCCACCAAGGTCGAGCTGTGCCTGTTCGATGCCACGGGCGAAGTCGAACTGGAACGCATCGAACTGCCGGAATACACCGACGAGATCTTCCACGGCTACCTGCCCGACGCCCATCCCGGGCTG
Organism: Pseudomonas sp. SBT1-2; assembly: GCF_028640875.1. NCBI lineage: Bacteria > Pseudomonadati > Pseudomonadota > Gammaproteobacteria > Pseudomonadales > Pseudomonadaceae > Pseudomonas > Pseudomonas sp. SBT1-2. The sequence continues at coordinate 116,098 of NZ_JAQZAA010000106.1, forward strand.
ATCTACGGCTACCGGGTGCACGGCCCCTACGACCCGGCCAACGGTCATCGCTTCAACCCCAACAAACTGTTGATCGACCCCTATGCCAAGCAACTGGTGGGCGAGCTGAAATGGTCCGAGGCACTGTTCGGCTACACCATCGGGCATCCCGATGCCGACCTCAGTTTCGACGAGCGCGACAGCGCGCCCTTCGTGCCGAAATGCAAAGTGATCGACCCGGCCCACACCTGGGGCCACGATCATCGGGTCAGCGTGCCCTGGGACAAAACGATCATTTATGAGACTCACGTGCGCGGCTTCACCATGCGTCATCCCTCGGTGCCGGAAGCGGTGCGCGGCACCTTCGCCGGGCTGATGGTCGACGATGTGCTGGAGCACATTCGCAAGCTCGGGGTGTCCTCGGTGGAGCTGTTGCCGATCCATGCCTTCGTCAACGACCAGCACCTGCTGCACAAGGGCATGACCAATTACTGGGGCTACAACAGCATCGCCTTCTTTGCCCCCGACCCACGCTACCTGGCCAGCGGCAAGATCGCCGAGTTCAAGGAAATGGTCGCGCACCTGCACGAAGCCGGGCTCGAACTGATACTCGACGTGGTCTACAACCACACCGCCGAGGGCAACGAACAAGGCCCGACCCTGTCCATGCGCGGCATCGACAATGCCTCCTACTACCGCCTGATGCCCGACGACAAACGCTTCTATATCAATGACTCCGGGACCGGCAACACCCTCGACCTGAGCCACCCCTGCGTGCTGCAGATGGTCACCGATTCGCTGCGCTACTGGGCCACGGAAATGCACGTGGACGGTTTCCGCTTCGACCTGGCGACCATTCTCGGGCGTTATCACGATGGCTTCGACGAGCGCCACAGCTTCCTCGTGGCCTGCCGCCAGGACCCGGTGCTGCGCCAGGTGAAGCTGATCGCCGAGCCGTGGGACATCGGCCCCGGCGGTTATCAGGTGGGCGGGTTCCCGCCGGGCTGGGTGGAATGGAACGACAAGTTCCGCGACACCGTGCGCGCCTTCTGGAAAGGCGACGACGGCCAGCTCGCCGATTTCGCCGCGCGCATGACCGCCTCCGGCGAGATGTTCAACCAGCGCGGCCGGCGACCTTATACCTCTGTCAATTTCGTGACCGCCCACGATGGCTTCACCCTGCACGACCTGGTGTCGTACAACGACAAGCACAACGAAGCCAACGACGAGGACAACCAGGACGGCAGCAACCACAACCTGTCGTGGAACCACGGCGTCGAAGGCCCCACCGACGACCCGCAGATCAATGCGCTGCGCCTGCGCCAGATGCGCAATTTCTTCGCCACCCTGCTGCTGGCCCAGGGCACGCCGATGCTCGTCGCCGGCGACGAGTTCGCCCGCACCCAGCACGGCAACAACAACGCCTATTGCCAGGACAGCGAAATCGGCTGGGTCAACTGGGACCTGGACGACGACGGCAAGTCGCTGCTCAAGTTCGTCAAGCGCCTGGTCAAGCTGCGCATGGCCTATCCGATCCTGCGCCGCGGACGCTTCCTGGTGGGCAACTACAACGAGGACATCGGGGTCAAGGACGTCACCTGGCTCGCCCCGGACGCCAGCGAGATGACCACCGAACAATGGCAGGACAGCCACGGCCGCTGCCTGGGCATGCTGCTCGACGGCCGCGCCCAGGAAACCGGAATCCGCCGCCCCGGCGCCGACGCGACCCTGCTGCTGGTGGTCAACGCCCATCACGACATCGTCAACTTCTGCCTGCCGGAAGTGCCCGATGGCGGCTTCTGGACCTGCATGCTCGACACCAACCAGCCTTCGGTGAAAGGCCAGGAACGCTTCGAGTTCGGCCACCAGTACTCGGTGACCGGGCGCTCGCTACTGCTGTTCGAACTGCAGCACGAGGGAGAGGACTGACTACGAAACTGATCCTGCAAGATTTGCAAATAACCTCGATTTGCGCCTCCTGAAGCCGGCACCTTATAGTCCCCGCTCGCCCATATGGCGACCGGGTTTGGCGACCTGGAAAAGAAATTTTGGAAAAGCACCTCAGTGCCTTTAGCCTTCTGCGAAGCTATGCCTTCGCAAAAGCTCAATGGTGGCTGTGCGTGGGAGACCTTCGGGTCTGCCGGTTCTTTCCTTGAGTTTCACCGGTTCGCCAACCCGCGCACAGCTGCCACCCTCATTTGTTTGGCGACGGATACCGGGCGGCTTCTTGAAAACAAGGAGAGTTACCCATGAACAAGCAATACATCCCCCTCACCAGCATCGACTGCACGATCCCCTGCCTGCTGATCGACAGAAACGCCCCGCTCGATGTCCTCCACGCCAATAGCAGCGCCCGCCTGCTCGCCGTCACCCAATTGATGGAAAGCCTCGCACGGGTAGAACTGAAAGATGCCGACTGCGTCGATCTGCAACACATGGCCAACGCCAGCGCCATTCTGCTTCGCGACAGTTGCGACCTGATGGACGTGATGGGCTGGAAGGTTCGAGCTTAATTACAACCACTGCGGGAACTTGAAGTGCCCCTCTTTGCGGGGCACTTTCATTCAAAATGCGGACGACATGAAATATCGTTTGAGAGCAGCATTCAGCTTGGAATCAGGTCGGGCATCTGCCCGTAGAGATTTCTCAAGACATGCGTAGTGCACTCCTCGTTTTTTACTTCTCAGCCGACCAATACCAAAGCGTATCGCCCCAATTCGAACCGGTGAAACTCGGCATCGTCTCCCCCAGGTTGAAATAGCGTCGGGAGTTGGCTTTAGCGGGAGTAAACCAGTACCCCGCTACACTGCAAGGCTGGCCGGCTTCAAGGCGTGCGGGAATCTTTGACTGGGCATCTTCCTGATCGAACCGCGCATACCAGCGAGCGGTACTATCCTCCTCAAAGCCATCTCCGTAGGGTGAATATGGATGCAATTGATCAGGGTTTTGAATGCGGATCGGTTTGATTACTTTATTCACTGCTACGTAAGACGGCGGAGGGCCATCCTCCAGTTTTCCGAGCTCCGGATACTCACCCGCTTGAATGATAAGACCGTTGCTGTAGGTCAATACCTCAATATCACCGCGCCCGCTGAACGCATGGCGAAGCGATGATTCACCGCCCAGGTAATCCACAAACTCTTTGCCTAAAACGGTGAACCAGTTGACCCCCTTGATGACATCCAGCAGTTCGATTGACGAGGCATGGGGCATGGAGTCAACTTCCAGCCCGCAATACTGCTGAGCCAGTTGATACTCGGTGGGGATATAGCTGTGGTAGTCATAAGGCAAGATGCTCGATAAACCGCCGTATCCGTGCTCTGCCTTGACCTGGTCACACAAATAGACGACCCACTCCTGAAACCGTAAACGACCGCCAGGCTCTTTGAGAAGGCTCCAGGGCATCACAAGTTTGATGTAAGAACGGAGTTTGTCACCATGAATTTCAAACGAATTCATTGCAGAAAGGGAGTATTCGTCGGCTTCTGTTTCCTCAGGAGCACTGCCTAGGAAAAAACTGAACTCTTCATTGCCATCGCTCTTTGAAATGGCCTGTTGAGCTTTTTCGAAATGGGCAGAGGTCAACTTTTGATGGCGGCCGTAGACCATACATTTGAGACAGGACTGATACTCTTCGTAAAAACGGCGGAAACACCCTAGGACGTTTTCTTTGGTCTCGCTCGTGTAGCCTTGTTTGAAATACAGAGTGAGGATCAGACCTAGCCTCACGACGGGCTTCCCGTCCGGCAGTTCGAAAACAAGGTCGGGTGCTTGTTGGTCCAGCTTTTCTAATGCGTTCATGCGCTCTCTCATTTAGCCGGCAGTGGCCGTGGCAGTGACTGCCGCACCACCCAAAATTGTGACCAGCAAGGCCCAGGAAACTTGGGCCAAACGAACAATGACCAGCAGACCAGCCACGATGCTGGCCGGGATGCCTGCGGCGACAACTGCCGCCCCTACTGCAATAGCCACAACCACGGTTGCGACGACGATACCCACGTCAATCATCACCTGTACCCAGTCGATTTCGCGCAGAGCCTCCAAGGTAATATCTGTATATCGTTGTAGCTCTTTCCAGATGGCTCGCAATTGCTCATCCGTCCAGCGAATTACCTGCGCACCGGTCTCACTTATCCATTCCCACGCTTTTTGCGACTCACGACGAACCCATTCACCTTTAATTCCCAACCAAGTTGCAGCATCCTCCAGATGCTGTTGGACTTCTTGGGACAGTTGCCTAATACCTTGAGCACCCTGTTCCAACAGGCCATCTACCGCGGATTGAACCTGTTGGGTCCAGCTTTCCACATGAGCAGGTCTCGGTGTTGACGCTGGCCCGTAGGCTGGAACTGGAACAGGCGCAGGTCGGGGTGGCTCATCCGGATTTCGAGGGGGAGGCAACAGTGTCGGCCATTGTTGAGGATTGAATTCACCCGTTGGCTTGTGCTCTCTGTTGTATTGCCGGTCTCGTTCGCGATCACCATCATCGCGACAGTCATTGATTTCAAGAACCGAAAATCGACGGCGCCCACCCGCTATCAGCAAATAAGCTCGTTCCTGATCGGGGTAAAGCTTGTCCCCCGGAAACTTCACCTCCACCAACCGCTCCAGATTATCGGGGTGAGCAACGCCCTGATGATCTGCACCTGCTTGTCCTGGCCAACGAAGGCTCCGGTCTTTTACGATGATGACGTCCGGGCGTCGTAGTAAGCCTTTGACCGATCCTTTGGGAAACGGAAATAAGGTATGACGCCGCAATGGATCGGGCTTCTTATCCTCGCCAAGCCACGAGGAACTGAGAAATGGTTTGGGTGGAAGGGATGCCATGTCGAAACAGACTTCCGCTTTATAGTCCCAGCGGAAATCCCAGCGGTACTCGTCCGCACGGACCAAGCCACTCATGACAAGTTGCTTGAGTTCCAGGCCTGTGACACCACCGTCCTTTGCCTTCTTGATGGACAACTTCGGAAACCGCGAAGCGTAATTCGCTTTCTCCATCAAGTACGGTTTGTTATCCGGATTGGGCAATGGCGCTTGTTTGACGGTGCCTTCAATACTGGTGCTGGTACAGCCCTGCGGGGTTTGAGGTGGTTGCATTACCGCCATTTGTCAGCCCTCCGGATTGGCGTTTTTGAAGTCAAGGGTCATTTCCTTTGGTGCGCTCTCACCCGCCCTGATCAATGGTTCTTCAGGCTCTGGCTTGCGAACGGGAGTTAATAACTCCACTTCAGCCGGGTTAGTGCTGTGAGCCTGAAATGTTTTTCCTTCTTCGTTGGTATAACCGGCAATACGGGTGCCATCAGCCAGCTTCAATGTGTAAGGGATGCCTACCAATGGCGTACCTGTTTTCTCATCCTGAAGCAGATAACGCGCTTTATGGCTACGGGGAGCATTTTCCAATAGTGCCCCGGCTTTATCCTGGTCGGCGGCACCCGGTGGCAAGGGCCGTAAAATCGCTAGCCCCGATCCCGTTCCCGGCGCGCCCCCGGAATTGATCTTCACATCGGCGCCGCTGATGGTCACGCCACCGCCGTCGAGCTTGACGAAGCTGCCGCCGGCCTTGGCGGTGAGTTCGGCGCCGGCTTCCAGGACTACGATGTTGCCGGTCTTGTAGTGAATCTCCTGACCTGCCTCGACGAATTGCGCGGTGCCGATGTTGGCGTGCTGGGTGACGGCCACGGTGAGGTGGTCGTTGGCGCGGATTTCGCTCTTGCGGTCGAGGTGGGTGATGCGGTGTTCTTCGGCCTTGAGTTCGGTGAGGGTGTTGGCTTCGACTGTGTCGTGGCGTTCATTGCCGACGCGGATCCGCTGGTCGTGCTCGACGTTTTCGTCCCAGTCGCGCTGGGCGTGCAGGTAGATCTGCTCGGCGCCTTTCTTGTCTTCGATGCGCAGTTCGTTATAGCCCTTGCCGCCCGGCGAGCTGAGGGTCTTGAAGGTGCTGCGGGTCTTGTTCGCCGGCAGGTCGTAGGGGACCACGTTTTCCTTGTGGTACAGGCAGCCGGTGACCAGCGGTTGGTCGGGATCGCCTTCGAGGAAGGTCACCAACACTTCCATGCCGATCCGCGGGATGGCGATGCCGCCGTAGGCCTTGCCGGCCCAGCCGCTGGCGACGCGGACCCAGCAGGAGGTGTTGTCGTCGGCCAGGCCGTCGCGGTCCCAGTGGAACTGCACCTTGATCCGGCCGTATTGGTCGCAATGGATTTCTTCGCCCTTGGGCCCGGTGACCACGGCGGTCTGGCTGCCCAGGGACTTGGGTTTCGGGTGTTCCAGCGGCGGGCGGTAGTGGGCGTCCCAGGGCGTGGCGAGGAAGCGGTTGCGGTAGCCCTGGTGGAAGTCGTCCTTGTGGCTGGTGACATCGCTGGTGATGTTCTCGCCCAGCACCTGCGGTTGCTTGCCCTCATGGATCACTTCCAGCAGCAGCCACAGGTCGTTCCATTCGCTGCGCGGGTGGGCGGCCAGGGTCAGGAAGTGGCCGCTGACCAGACTCGGCTCGTCGCCTTTGCCTTCGGCCAGCTGGTAGTCGCTGCGGTGGCGTTCCAGGGCGCGGGTCGCCAGTTGCTTGCCGCGGGCCTGCTGGGTGAACAGGCCGGGGTAGTCGTAGTCTTCCAGGTCCGGCATGGCCCCGGACTTGGCCGCGCCTTCGGGCAGCAGCCGTGGTTTCTCGAAGTCGTAGTCGCGGCGGCTGACGCGACTGGTGCGGGTTTCCAGGCGCAGGTTGAAGCGCTTGATCACCGGCTGTTCGGCGGCCATGCCGGAGTCCTGCTGGTAGTTCACGGCCGCCAGCTTGCGGAACACCGTCTGGTCGTCGCCGAACACCAGCTTGTGGCCGCCGGTACTGTGCTGGAAGTGGAAGTGAATGCCTTCTTCTTCGCACAGGCGCTGGATGAAGTGCAGGTCGGACTCGTCGTACTGGGTGCAGTAGACCCGTTCCGGGTAGGTGGCGCCGAGCTGGAAACTGTAGGCGTCGGCCAGGATGCCGCGGGCCTCGAGGACCTGGGCGATGATCTTCGGCACGCTCAGGTGCTGGTAGATCTTCTGGTTGAAGTTGTGGCGCAGGTAGTTGAGCTGCGGGGTCAGGCTGATGCTGTAGCGGGTCAGCTTGCGCCCGGAATCACCCTGGGCGATGCGGTACACCAGGCCATGGATCAGGCCTTTGCCACTGCCTTTGCCTAAGCCGCCGAAGGTCAGGCAGGCCGGCTTGTGCAGCAGTTCCTCGAGCTTGAGGTCGGGACGCGCGCTGACCAGTTCGATATCGAAGCAGAAGGGCTGATTGAGGGCTTCGCGGCCAACGAAACTGAGGACCTGAAGGTCGACCGAGGCGCCTTCGATCGTCAGGGAAATATGGGTAGCGTTAGCATCCAGCATGCCGTGAAATCCATCC